>DCIJ01000055.1:144883-146243 GCA_002315945.1 Lachnospiraceae bacterium UBA1729
TCATAATCAGTTTTTAAGCAAACGGCCAGCAGACCGCCTGCCACAATAATAGTGCTTTGGATTAATACTGAATTATTTCTTTCCTCCGCTCTTTCCAGCAAAATCAGAACTACAAACCCTATTACCAGAGTCATCATAGTATTTTGATGTTCAAAATCTATTATTTTGTTGTAAAAAACCAGCTGGAAGGGAATCTCTGAGACGATTGCAAAAATTAATATGCTAAAAAACATCCTGACTCTGCTTTTTGTCATTTTAAAACCAACCACCAGCTGGTAAGCAAATATAGGAAATGCCATGCGCCCTGCACATCTGAGCAGACTATCTACATTTACCAATACCACCTTTGCCGGGCCACCTGCGCACCCAAGCATCAAAGGTTCAATCCAGGCTGCGCCAATATGATCCATTAGCATAAAAAACATTGCTAATTTCTTCAGCTGATCAGATCTGATTCCTGCTGTTACCTTGTCCATTTCAATCCACGTTTCTCATTTTTCATATTTCACATTGTATCAGTCAGTTCATCATACACCTGCAAAATATGAATAGCAAATCACTTAATTATCCCTGTCCTCTTAAAGTTCTTGACTGCACCCCTTTAAAGCATGATAATTGTAATCGGGTAAGTACTGAATCAGTACAGATTAGGGTATGTCCCAATCGGGACAGCAAACTTTAGAACCGGGGTAGAAAATGCGATATATTCCAATAGACGAAGTCATGTCTGGCATGACTCCAGCAAATAATATTCTTGATTTCAAGGGCAATCTCCTGCTAAATGCAGGCACTCCTCTTAATGAGAATCTTATTCAAAAGCTTATTGATTTTAATATTAACGGAATTTATATACAGGATGAGCACACCTCCTCTATCGAGATCTGCTCAGCCATTTCTTTGGAAGTCAGAAAAATGGCCATTCTGGCAATAACCTCCCAGAATATTGATGCCTGTCTTACAGTATCTGATGTGATTGTTGATGAGCTGGAGGAAAGCAATTCCAATCAGCTGGATTTTACCGACCTGCGTTCTACTGACAGTCTGACCACCAATCACTCAATCAATGTAGCTATAACCTGCTACAATATCGGCCACAACATGGGCATGTCAAAGGACGAATTGAGAATACTGGTTTCAGCAGCCATTCTCCATGACATTGGCAAAATGGATATCTCTCAGGATATCTTATATAAGCCCACCAGGCTCTCTCCTGATGAATACAGAATTGTTCAGTCCCATCCCATGTATTCCTTCAACAAAATCAGCAGCCGGACAGATATTTCATCACATATTAAATCTGCGGTCCTGTCCCACCATGAAAATGTAGACGGAAGTGGCTATCCTAATAAAACTACCGGCA
>DCIJ01000004.1 GCA_002315945.1 Lachnospiraceae bacterium UBA1729
GGATGGCACAGCTCCTCTTTTGTGGCAAAACTGAGTATTATTGCCAGCAGACATATGGCAATTACTTCCATTGCCACATTGTGTCCGTACTCGCTGGCAGAATTGTAATAATACAGTGTCATCAGGCTGATTATGCAAAACCCGGCCGTCTGTAAAACATTACGCTTTCCGTCTTCACTGGATGATAGTTTAATTATCTCTTCAAAGGGTATGACATATATAGCCACACATCCTGTAACAGCAATTACAACTGTGCCTACTGCGTATACCACCAGGTCATAGATAGTACCACCAAACCTGTTGGCCACAACACTTATCACAAACAGGGCCGCCATAAGCAGCACTATTAGTCCCATAGGAATTATGCTATTGTAAAATTTTCTATCTTTCTTCATTTTTTCTAAATAATCCTGCTGCCAAAATCATCAGAAATGCTGTGGCTGAATGCAAAAATATCAGCTTAACCACACCAGGCATTTTCAAATATGTATAACTAATATTAGCAGTAGCGTCCTCTACCACTGTTGGTCCATAATAAAAATCCAGATTTTCTTCAGGTGCATTATGGGACTTGCTTCTGTAATGAAGAACCGGCGCCACTTCACATCCTTCACAGGACACTCCCACAAAGTAAACCTGCCCTTTACTAACCTTCCAGTCAGTAGCTATTTCAGTCAGTCCGGAATCCTTCATTTGGGCAACATCAACTCTTTTTTCATCTATTGTGTCAAGGGCCTGATTGTATAACGTCAGTGTCAGCACTCCGCTGTTAGCCTGCCCACTTTTTTTCCCAATATCAATTGCAACACTTTTTATTTTCCCATACTGCGGAACAAAACTCTGAAGAGCCGGCAACAGCTCCAGCGAATCTGTGTCTTTGGATACATCTGCCAATGTTCTTGATATGTACTCTTCTTTAACGAATAATGTTTCCAGAATGCATACAGCAAGAAAAATCACCACTGCCACTGACAGGGTAAGCAGATTATTCTTTATATATCCTGTAGATTTTGAAGTCATTATGCTCCACTCCATAATTGCCCATGTACTGACTCTTGTATCCAAGCTTTGCCAAATCTTCTTCATCAGCCTCGGGCCAGTATAGTGTATCTAAAAACCAGATATTGTCATAGTCAGCTTTTTCTAGATCCAGCTCCTGCCAGTCCACCAGCATATCCTTGTCCCAGTAACAGCAGTATACAAAATTATAAGGGGAATAATTATACGCTATGATATCTCCCTCTGACAGATTGGTTTCAAAAAACGCCTTTGTCTCATAGCTCTTACACCAGGTATACTCCAGCTTCCAGGCATTTTTTATCATAATCAAAAAACATAATGCAGCAAATAAACCTGCAATAAAACATGCCTGCTTTCCCCTTTTTTCCTTATACTCTGGCAGCACTCTGTCCAGGCCATGAGCAATGAGAATTGCTATCAGTCCCATGCATGGAACCACATAACGGATAATAAATACCGGTCTGATTAGCTTTGATGCTACAATTCCAGTTACTGCAGTAAAAACAGGAACCAGAAGACACAGTATGCAAAAAGCATCTGTTTCAATCGTCTTAATATTCCCAAATCTGACAACCGCCAATACAGAGACTATCAAAATAACAATCCATACCAGAGTGCTGCCAGGAATATCCATACCAAACAGGAATGGGAAGAAGCCCTTTACTGTCTTTAGGGTAATCTCTTCAATCCAATAATCACTACTTACACTTCCCAACTGGCTTGCCAGTACAGAGAGCCATGGCAGGTAAGCTAACAGAGACAAAACCACAGCCACAAGCCACTTAAATAATATTTTTTTCTTGAAAAATACAGCTGCTAGAAACAGAAAGCCATATATTAATATAGCTGATGCAAATGCAAAATAATGACAATAGGCGGCTCCAATTCCACATACTATCATCATAATAAAGCTGCTTCCTGTCTCATTAATATAGTAGTCAGCTGCAGACAGGGCCATAAAGGTAATAAAGCACATTGCCCATGAATACATTCTAAGCTGCACTGCATACTCGGCCACACAGGGAATCAGCCCTAAGGTAATTGAGAAGATAACCCCCGATCTTTCTGACATAAGCTTTGAAACATATATTCCCCCAAAATACATCATGATAATCATTGGTATTACTGATACCATTTTCAGGACTATTCTTGAAGAACCAAAGACATATGTCAAAAGCTTAGCTATTAGGTAATACAGAGGTGGGTGCACATCCACTGCTGTTCCATGTATTATGCCAGGAATATCTCTTTGAAGCAGCTCAACAGTAAATGCCTCATCTGTCCAGATATTATAGCTAAATGAAAGGGCAAGATACACAGCAAAAAAGGAAACTGTAATAAGGCACAGTATTCCTTTTCCCTTTGGACTTACATTATTCTTCATCTTTCTTTCCTGCTATTTCACGTACAACATACTGAGGAGAATTATTCATACATATATAGATTCTGCCAATATATTCTCCAATCAGTCCTAACATAAGCATTATTACTCCACCCATAAATACCATAACCGACATCATGGCAGAAAATCCCATTGGGACATCAGGAATGAGTAACCTCTTAACTATTGTATATATTCCATACAGGAATCCCATCAGGGCACACACAACTCCCGAAAGGGTAGCCAGACGCAGTGGCTGTATAGAAAATGCAGTAAACCCGTTAAACCAGAGTCCCAGAAGCTTGCTAAGTGTGTAACCAGACTGTCCAACTTCTCTTTCTCTGTGATCAACCTCAATATTTTTTACTCTCTTGGTTGTTCTGAGAACAAGTCCAATAATATATGGATAGGGATTCTCATATTTTATTACCTCATCTATGACAAATCTCTTTGCCGCAAAAAATGAAGAAACCGCCAATTCCTTAGGCTTACCCAGCATTATTCTGGTCATCATCTCATTGATGTGGCTTCCAAAATTTCTAAAAGCCGAATGCTTTTTATTTGAATAGTGAGCATATACCACATCACTTCCATTATTTATTTCTCTAATAAATTCAGGTATAGCTTCGGCAGGAGTCTGTCCATCATCATCCATGCAGATAATGATATCTCCCGTAACCTCTCTGAATCCGGCCATAAGTGCAGCATGCTGGCCGAAATTTCTGGACAGATTAATGCCACAGACATTTTCATATTTCTTACATAATGAAAGAATCGCTGTAAAGGTATCATCTGGAGATCCATCATTTATCAGAACAAACTCAAAACAGGTATCCTCCATCTGACTGCATACAGCAGTGACCTCATCTACCACCTTTTCAATTGTCTTCTCTGATCTGTAGCAGGGAATTACAAAACTAATCTTACTCATTAACTACCTCTGGATTTTTTATTTCCACCATGACGATATCCACCGGAACTCCATTGATTATTTCGCCCCCTGGTATCTCCTCATACACAAACATATTCATCTTTTCACACATTTTCACTGATCTGGGATTGCTGGCCAGTATTCTTGAGAAAAGCCTTTTTAATCCCATCTCCTTGAAGCAGTAATCAATTACCAGACTTCCCACCTCTGATCCAATCCCTTTTACAGAGATATCCTTTACTCCAAGAAAAATTCCGTATTCGCCTTCTTTGTCATATTTGTCCAAATCTCTGACGTATGCTGTTCCCACGTCTCTTCCTTCAGATGGAATATGAATAATAAACTGTATTGCTTTTCCAGTATCTATGTACTCCCTCATCCATCGTGTCTGACTTTCAACAGTGTATTTCGTCTGCTGAATAAAGTGTTTCATTACCCAGTCACTATTTCTCCATAGCAAGATGTTTGGAGTATCTGCATCTGTTATTGGTCGAAGTATTACATTTTTTCCTACTATTTCATGCATTCCTGTATTGCCTCTTTATCAAAAAATACTGCCTTGCCCTGACCTATTCCCTCCTGGGGATTATTGAATCCAGCCATTTTAGCTTTTGCATAAAAAGCTGGGGACTTGGAAATCCACCCCCCGGCCAAATCATAATTTCTATACAAATTTTGTTTCTTGTCAAACAATTTTTCTGAATATCCTACCATTGAATATACATCCAGATAAGTAAAGGTATCTCTACTGTTCAGGTCCTCAATCAACAGTTTATATCCATTATTTACTGCTTCTTTTCTATCATACTCTTCTGTAATACTGCTAACCTTAAGAGTAGATACCAGCAGAATCATGCAAGCATACATAGTTATTATACTAAATGTATAGGATTTTTTCCACTTAGCCTCCTGAAAGTCTCTGCTTAACAGACATAGGGCTATTGCAATTTCTGCAATCAGCAAAGGGTGACTTATTCTCTCAGGCAAACCTCCAACCCTGTCTATATACAGTAAAAATACCCACAGTATTGATCTCAATACAGCCAGCGCAACAGTCTCTGACAGTAACAGAATGTTCTTCTTATCAATTCCAGTTTTTAACAAAAACAGATAGGTTCCTAAGAGAATCAGATAATATTCCAGCAATTGTCCGTGGGCAATGTCATAGATATACCTGTAGACAGCCATATACAGTCTGCTGCCTGTACTACCCATCCTGTTTTTGCCGGCATATTCTGCCAACGTTTTCATAAGATTTACATCTATACCTTCGTCTAATGAAAAATTATAGCTGCATAGCAGTTCGTACTGTTCTCTCGAAATATTACTATCCTGATAAAACTGGATATTGCTGTCATAGTCAGGAATCCCTGTATAATCATAGACAATTGTTCTTGCGTCAAAAAACTGTCTGAAATCCTTCCACTGTCCTGAATAGGCAACACTGTCTATTCCAACAGACAATCCTGTTACAAGAATAAGACCCGCAAAAAATGCTATCACTTTTCCCTTGAAGAGCTCTTTCAGCTTAAACCTGATGGCAATAAGATAGGCCAGACCAATAAAGGGAAGCAGCAGAAGTGCCATCTCACTTCTCAAATTAATTGCCAGGCAAAAAATCAGGCAGTTCTTAACCCCTTTTCCTCTATGATCACTTCCTTCAAGAATATCCAGCATAATGAAAATGCAAAGCATCGCTGCTGTAACTGTATATTGAATAAAAACAAACTCTCTCAAAAAAAGAACAGCTGCGCACAGCACTGAGATTATAGCCGCAGAAGTACCTTTTTTTGAAAAAATATATCCACATCCTGCCAAAGCACCCACCTGACATCCAAAGAGGAGCAGACTAAACCATGGAATCGGTGGGCATACCTGATACATTGTTGCCAATATCCTGCCCAGTGGAAACAGCAGCTGAACACAGTGTGCTTCCGGTACTCCAGAATAGTTTCCACTTAGCAGATCTCTAATTGCCGAGTCATCATTTAAGTCAAAATAGAAATCAAATCTGAGCCCCAATATAAACACAAATAGCAGTACCGTTACCAGTACTGCTATTTGTGCCTTATTTTTATCCTTCAAAAGATTATTTACCATAAAAAGCCTTTACATATTTGATAACATAATCCACTTCACTTTCTTCCAACTGATAGTACATTGGAAGACGAACCAGTCTGTCGCTTTCTCTTGTAGTATACTTATCTTCACCATGGAAACGACCATATTTTAATCCGGCAGGAGCACTATGTAATGGAACATAGTGGAAAGTAGCTTTAACATTATTTTCACCCAGGAAATTAATCAGATCAGTTCTTTCCTTCAGATCTTTTGTCTTAATGTAATACATATGAGCATTATGAACACATTCACTGGGAATAAATGGAAGTTCGATATGACCTTCATCAACCAGACTCTTTAAGCCCTCATTGTATCGATTCCACATTTTAAGTCTTTTTTCATTTATTTCATCAGCTATTTCAAGCTGGGCCCACAGATACGCTGCATTCATTTCACTGGGCAGATAACTTGATCCTGGTGCAACCCATGTATATTTATCAATCTGACCTCTAAAGAATTTTGCCCTGTTGGTTCCCTTTTCTCTAATTATCTCAGCCTGCTCTATGACATCTTCTCTCTGAATTAGTATTGCGCCACCCTCACCCATGGAATAGTTTTTTGTTTCATGGAATGAAAAACAGCCATAATCGCCAATGGTACCCAATGCTCTTCCTTTGTAGGTTGACATCACGCCCTGAGCAGCATCCTCAATTACAATCAGGTTATGTCTTTTGGCAATATCCATAATTGTATCCATTTCACAGGAAACACCTGCATAATGAACAGGAACAATCGCCTTTGTTCTCTCGGTAATTGCCTCCTCAATAAGCGTCTCATCAATATTCATTGTATCAGGGCGAATATCCACAAATACCGGTGTGGCTCCTCTTAATACAAAAGCATCCGCTGTGGAAACAAATGTGAAAGCCGGCATTATGACCTCGTCTCCAGGCTGTATCTCTGCAAGAAGGGATGCCATTTCTGTGGCATGTGTGCAAGAGGTAGTAAGCAGACATTTCTTTGTTCCTGTTTTTTCTCTGATCCAGTCACTACACAGCTTTGTATATTCTCCGTCTCCGCAGATTTTCTGGTTTTTTATTGCATTGGCAATATACTCTGCTTCTTTGCCTGTGAAGGGGGGAATATTAAATGGAATTAATGGTGTATCTAAATATTTCATATCAACCACACTTTCTATTATTTTACATCATATACAGTAAGCAAATCATTTTCCAACACAGTGACGTAACCACTGTCTTCCATAAAGTCTTTCAGACTCTCTCTTTTCAATTCATCATTTGGATATTTCATATAGTCCTTTGCAATGAAAATAACTGGATAGTTTCCATTCATGCTTTCATACACGATACGTCCCATCTCATCATTCCACTGTTTCCAGTTGTAGGACTCCAGACTTACCCAGACTCCATGCATTTCTGAAGGAATATCAAGAGCATAGGATAATCCAGCTATGTCACCATAAAAGATTCCACTTCGGCTTGAATATCCATTTTTCCGTGTCAGGTCTACCAGCTCATTAATTTCCCTGGCTCGCGTCCTGCCGGTTTTCATAGCCGTAAGTATATCACTATTTTCTATTTTTGTATCTCTTTTCTCTGAAGCACTGGAATCTCTAAATACAAAAGTACTTCCAAATCCAACACTCTGAATTGTGATTAGAGTCAGTAAAATAATTGTAACAGCCCTGTACTCTGCTCTCCTTGGAGGAAGCCTATGTATCAGGTAGATAATAACCGGCCCGGCAATAAACAGATTGTTATACGCCGGATAGCTCCTGTTGTTACTTCCTAACGGTACAATGAGAATGGCAATTACTGCTGCTAGCGCCAGCAAACGATCCGAATCAGATATTCTGTCATCCTTGATTACAAGAACAGCCAGTCCTGCCACCAGTCCTGCGCCTACCAGCCATCCCGCCGGTCTGATAAAGGAAAAGTATTCGTTATAGTCCAGACCAAACATTCCTCTTCCATAGAGAATTCTTAATATTAACAACTGGAACAGAACATATAAAACAACATATATTCTACTGATGTTTCCCGTTAGTTCATGCTTTAGTACTCTTTCCAGTATTTTTCTAAATAACACAGCTAATAAGGACACCAACACAAATGGAAGCATCCATCTCAATGCATCCAGATAATCAGCAAAGGGTGACAAAAGCATTGCCACTGGAGAATAACTGTCTGCCGTCTGAGTTACATTTCCCAGCCAGCCAAGCATGTTAATAAATCCGCTAAGTCCAGAAGGGGTTCCTATATGCATAAGTACTACTGCAAAGCCCAAACCTATTACATATCCAGCAAGACATATCCCCGTTTTTCTTATTATCTCTCTGACACTTTGCTTTTTTAGCAATCCGTTGAACCATACTAACAGTATTAAAGCCATATGGGATAGATTCGCCATTCTGACCAGGGTCTCTGCCCCCAGCATAAACCCTGCTGACACAAAGAGTATACCCTCTGCTTTTTTGTTGCCATCATTTCCCTTGTCCAAAGCTGTAATAATAATTACCGTTCCCAACCCTAAAAAGATATAGGTCAGGTAATTATATAAAATTACCTGAGGGCACCAGCAAAGCATCTGGGCAATTATCAGGCCTAACGCAGCACACCATACTGGTATCTTTTTTATTAGAAAGAAATATACAACTAGCGAGAACAAGCTGATTAAAATTGAGCAGTACAGGTTAATTCCAATCCATGTATTACCAAAGGGCAGTCCCATGAGAAGCTTTCCAACCATATTGGCACCAGCTATGGAATAGTGCCAAGGGAATTCCAGCGCACCGAACCACTTAAAATTAGTTAGCGAATACCCTGTATCACTAATGTCCAGTCCCTGATTCACATGACGAAGAGGAAGCAAAAACAGTACAAGAGCAATTATGAAATTAGTGAGTACACTTTTTTTCTTATCCATTCAATCAATCCACACACAATATATATTCCTGGCACCACCAGTACAAACGCAGCAAAAGCAGACATACTTCCATACAGTTTTGAAATACCAAGAACCTGAGGCCACATATATCTAAGTACAATATGTTCGTGTATCAGATACACTCCAAATGATACTCCTGCGATCTCACATATCGCCCCTGACATTTTCCCAACCGGTATTCGTACCTGCTCAAATAGACCAAACAACCCAAGAGAAGCCATAAGACATAGTACTGAATTATAGTGGTACTGCCTTGTAATATAATCCCCCAGCTTTCCGGTTTTTTGATATATAGTCACTACTGTCAGGAAGGAAAAAAAAATCAGGACAGAAGCTATGATATAGCATGCAATTGAGCCTCTCTTTTCCTTAGTTATTCTAATTCCATATAATCTAATGTAAGCCCCATACAAATATAGAAGTATAAACCATAACAAGTCCATTCCAAATTTATCTGTAGGAAGCAAAAGCGGACACAGAGAAGGGCATACTGATAATATTACAGTCAGTACTAATATCAGCTTGAGAAGGCTCTTCTGCGGCATCTCTTTAATTCCACGGTTTAATACCGGACCAACAAACAGAAGTAGCACATAGGCTGTTACAAACCAGTAATGTTCACTTATTACAGGCGTCAGACAGGTAATCCACAGATATTTATCAATAACCAGTCCATTACCTATGCCCATTCCTACAATAGTATGAACCAGC
>DCIJ01000038.1:0-6996 GCA_002315945.1 Lachnospiraceae bacterium UBA1729
AGGAGAACTAAATGGAAAAAAGATTATTTACTTCAGAATCAGTTACAGAAGGACATCCTGACAAGGTATGCGATGCCATCTCAGATGCCATTCTTGATGCGTTAATGGAACAGGATCCCATGAGCCGTGTTGCCTGTGAGACAGCTACATGTACAGGTTTTGCTCTTGTTACAGGTGAGATTACAACTCAGGCATATGTTGATATTCCCAAGATTGTCAGAGAGACAATTAAGGAGATCGGTTATGATAAGTCAGAGTATGGCTTTGATGGAAATACCTGTGCGGTGCTTACAGCTATTGATGAGCAGTCAAGCGATATCGCTATGGGTGTTGACAAGGCTTTGGAAGCTAAGGCAGGTTCACTTACAGATGATTTAGACACTGGTGCAGGCGATCAGGGTATGATGTTTGGTTATGCAACCAACGAGACAGAAGAGTATATGCCTTATCCTATCTCACTTGCTCACAAGCTTTGCTTACAGCTTACCAAGGTTAGAAAGGATGGAACTCTCAAGTATCTTCGTCCTGATGGAAAGAGCCAGGTTTCTGTAGAATATGATGAGAATGGCAAGCCAGTAAGACTTGAGGCAGTTGTTCTTTCAACTCAGCACGATCCTGATGTGACTCAGGAGCAGATCCATGAGGATGTTAAGAAGCATGTATTTGATGTGGTTCTTCCAACTGAACTCATTGATGATAAGACAAAATTCTATATCAATCCAACAGGACGTTTTGTAATTGGTGGACCTCACGGTGATGCTGGTCTTACAGGACGTAAGATTATTGTTGATACCTATGGTGGATATGCTCGTCACGGCGGCGGAGCTTTCTCTGGAAAGGACTGCACTAAGGTTGACCGTTCTGCTGCATATGCTGCACGTTATGTAGCTAAGAATATCGTAGCTGCTGGTCTGGCCGACAAGTGTGAGATTCAGCTCTCATACGCAATCGGCGTTGCTGAGCCTACTTCAGTTATGATTGATACTTTTGGAACTGGCAAGGTTTCAGATGAGAAGCTGGTTGAGATTACACGTAAGAACTTTGATCTGCGTCCTGCAGGAATCATCAAGATGTTAGATCTTCGTCGTCCTATCTACAAGCAGACTGCTGCATATGGTCACTTTGGTAGAAATGATCTTGATCTTCCATGGGAGAAGCTTGATAAGGTAGAAGACTTAAAGGCTTCTATCTAACACAGTATACTATTCAAGGCTGCACTAGAGGTTACCTCGTTAGTGCAGCTTTTTTTTATTAGAATGGCAAACAACATTATGCCTGAAGCTAATTCTGTATTGACTTAAAAAATTTTGCGCCCTGGAAAAGTTTGTGGTAAAATTTAGCCATAATTGGTCGATAAATCTGATGACAGCATTTTAGGGAATGGAATCCCGTCATATTTCAAAGGAGTGAGAGTATGAGTAATTATAACGGAATACAGGCATTATTCGGAACATCATCCACCAGTTTATATGATTCATTAGGTCAGTATGCTTCGATTCAGAAGGGTGCATATAAGACTGCACTTAAGGCTTATTATTCCAAGGAGTCAACATCCAAATCAGCCAGTTCTTCTGATTCAAAGGGAACAAATAAGACCGAGGAGCAGGTGGCTAATTTAATAAAGTCAGATGCAGCCTGTCTTGCCAAGGCGGGAGAAAAGCTTAACGCATCAGGCGATAAAAGTCTGTTTGTTGAAAAAGATTACAAGACAAAGGACGAGAATGGTAATGAAACTACTGTTCATGGATATGACATGGATAGTATTTACAAAGCTGTTAGTGATTTTGTTAAAAATTATAACTCTTTTATAGAGGATGCTTCGGATTCTGACAGTAAGAGTGTTCTTAATCAGACACTTCACCTGACCAATCAGGTTAAAACCTATGCCCAGACATTTGGAAAGGCTGGTATTACCATTGGCAAGGATAATAAGCTTTCTATTGATGAGGATACCTTTAAGAAGGCTGATATTGGAACTCTCAAGGGACTGTTTACCGGAAATTCTTCAGCAGCAGTGCAGATTGCAACCAAAGCATCAATGATTGATTCCACTGCGGCTTCAGAGATTAATGTGAAAAAGATGTATAATAATACAGGCAGCTATAATGATCTATCAACAGGAAGCATTATGGACAGTCTGTTTTAATAGTAAGTAGGATTTAATTGTGAAAAAATTTGTTTTATCAGTTACTTTGATTATGTGCTCGGCACTTCTTTTTGGATGCGAGAAGAGAGATGAGGCTTTGGATGGGTATCATGCTTCCATGGATGCATTTTCCTCTAATGCTACTCAGATCCATCAGGAAATTGAAGATATAGATGCGGATAGTGATGATGCATCTGAACAGTTACTTACAAAATTGGACGAACTGGATTCTCTATATAAGGATATGGCTGAGCTGGAGGTTCCTGAAGAGTTTCAGGCTATTGAAAGTCTGGCAGATGAAGCCAGTGAGAATATGACTCAGTCTGTAAGCCTTTACCATATGGCTTTTGACGGATATGAAGAGTATGATTCTGTGGTTACTGATGCGGCATTGGAATATTATCAGAGAGCACAGAAGAGAATTGATTATATTGGGACCCTCTTGAAGGGTGAGATGCCTGAGGGTGAGGGCATTACATATGAGCGTGAAGGCGATGATGCCGGCTCAGAGTTTGATGATATGGATAAGGCTGAGGATTCAGATGAGTCTGACAGTTCAGAAGACTCAGTTAATTCAGACGCTGAAGAATCTGAAGAGGAGTCCTCAGAAGAATAATATCGCAGGATTAGTACATCGGTAGTACACGAGCTTCCCAAGCTTGTGAGGCGGGTTCGACTCCCGTATCCTGCTGGTCCGATTGTTTATGCTGTTTTGAACCTACATTTACGTTTCATGGGATTCCTATATCGTGCGACGTACGTCAGGCCTCACAATATCGGAGGAAGGCGGAAATCGTATTGCGGTTACCCACCTAGCTCATCGCTAGGCGTCAAAATGCATAAATGTGTCGGACACTTTCAAGAGCCTATGGCTCTTTTTTTATTCACACATTTATATTTCTATGGTACAATATAACGAATTTGTTTATTAATCAGTAGGGACTGATAATAAATTTGGAGGTAAAAAAGTGAGAGATAAATTAAATGAAATCAAAGACAGAGCACTTCTTCAGATTGCAGGAGCTGAAGGCCTTGAAGCTCTTAATGAGGTGAGAAACACCATTCTTGGAAAAAAAGGTGAACTGACAGCCATTCTTAAGGGAATGAAGGATGTAAGCCCAGAAGACAGACCTAAGGTAGGTAAGTGGGTTAATGAAACCCGTGAAGCTATTGAGAGTTGTCTTTCAACCCAGTTAAAGAAGCTTGAAAGTGAAGCACTTAAGGCCAGATATTCTGCAGAAAAGATAGATGTTACCATGCCTGCCAAGATGCAGCCCAAGGGTAGACTTAATCCTGTAACACTGGTTAGAAACCAGCTCATTGATATTTTCGGATCCATGGGCTTTGAAGTGTATGAAGGAACAGAGATTGAGACAGACTATTATAATTTTACAGCGTTAAATACACCTGATGATCATCCCGCAAGAGATATGCAGGATACATTTTATCTTTCACCAGAGTTTTTGCTTAGAACACAGACCTCAGCAGGTCAGGTTCATGCTATGGAAGCTGGAAAACCTCCTATCAAGATAATCAGCCCTGGAAAAGTATTCCGTTCTGATGATGATGCTACACATTCTCCAATGTTCTCTCAGATGGAAGGACTTGTGGTAGATAAGGGAATCACCCTGTGCGATTTGAAGGGTATGCTGGATAAATTCTGTAAAGAAATATTTGGACAGGAAGTTAAGACAAGACTTCGTCCTTCCTATTTCCCATTTACAGAGCCTTCTGTAGAAGTTGATGTAAGCTGCTTTCAGTGTGGAGGCAGTGGCTGTAAGCTTTGCAAGGGAACTGGCTGGATAGAGGTTCTTGGTGCAGGTGTTGTTAATACTAAAGTCCTTGAGGGCTGTGGTATTGATACTAATGAATACTCAGGCTTTGCTTTTGGTATTGGTATGGAGCGAATCGCTATGCTTAAGTATGGTATCAATAATATCAAGCTTTTGTTTGAATCTGATTTAAGAGTACTTGATCAGTTAGAAGAGTAGGAGGATGGAAAAATGTTAGCACCACTTAGCTGGTTAAAAGAATATGTAGATATTGATGTTACTGCCAAAGAACTGGAGGAGAAGCTGTTCTCCTGTGGTTTTGAGGTGGAGGAACTGATTGATATAGGTAAAGACGTATCTAAGGTTGTAGTAGGTCTTGTAGAAGAATGTGAGCCAATCCCTGAGACACATCTTCATGTGTGCCAGGTCAATGCCGGTGAACATGGAAAGTTTCAGGTTTGCTGCGGTGCCGATAATGTTAAGGCAGGTGGTAAATTCCCACTTGCACTTGAAGGTGCTTCAGTATATGCGACTGCTAAGGATCATGTCACAATTGAAGGTACAATGACAATCAAGAAGGGCAAGCTTCGAGGATTTGAGTCCTGTGGAATGCTGTGTTCTGGTGTTGAACTGGGCCTCACAGAGGATATGTACCCGGGAGCTGGATATTGTGGTCTCCTGGTTCTGCCTGAAGATGCAGAAGTTGGATCAGATATCAAGCCCTTGGTTGGTCTGGATGATTATATTTTTGATATTGCTATTACTGCCAACAGACCTGACTGCCAGAGTATCTACGGAATAGCAAGAGAGGTAGCTGCAGTTCTTAATAAGCCCTGCAAGCCTCTGAATGTGGATTATACAGAGACAGAAGTGAAGAAAGAAGCATTCAAGGTTACAGTTGATGCTCCTGAACTCTGCCCAAGATATATTGGTCACTATGTCTATGATGTTAAGATGGATCAGTCTCCTGCATGGATGAAGAGAAGACTTGCACTGGTAGGCATTGGATCAATCTCCAATATCGTAGATATTACAAACTATGTTCTCAAAGAGCTGGGTCAGCCCATGCATGCATTTGATTACTCATTCCTGGAGGGTGAGCAGATTAATGTCAGACGTGCAGGTAATGGAGAGAAGATAGTTACTCTTGATGAAAAAGAATTTGAACTGAACGATTCAAATCTTGTTATCTGTGATGGTAAGAAGCCTGTTGCTCTGGCAGGAATCATGGGTGGTCTTAATTCTGAGATTTTGGATACTACCACAGAGGTTATGTTTGAAGCAGCCAAATTCATGCGTGACAACATTCGTAAGAGTTCAAGAAGCCTTGGTCAGGCCTCTGACTCCAGCGCTATGTATGCAAAGGGCGTGTATGAATATACAACTGTACTTGCAATGAAGAGAGCACTTCACCTGATTGAGGAACTGGGCTGTGGTAAGGTTTCATCAACTCATGTGGAAGTTTCAAGTGGCAACTCTATTGAGCCTAAGGAGATGAAGGTTAGTATCAATAGGGTGAATGGTGTATTAGGAATTAAGGTTCCTGACCAAGACATTCTTCGTATCATGACAGCTCTTAATTTTGAACCTGTAATTAATGGGGATGAGCTGACCATTCAGATACCTGCCTACAGAGAAGACATGGAGAATTATCCAGATGTGGCAGAAGAAGTAATTCGTATGTATGGATACGATCATGTAACTCCTACATTTATGCCCACTGCTGAAGTAACCATGGGTGGACTTAACCTTAGACAGAAGACTGAACTTAAGCTTAAGAGAGCACTTTGTGCAGCTGGAGCATTTGAAGGTATTCATTATTCCTTCTTCTCACCTAAGGATTTTGACCTGTTAAGACTTCCTGAGGATGATTATAGAAGAACTGCCATCAGCCTGATTAATCCTATCAATATAGATCTGTCACTGATGAGAACAACACTTGCTCCTCAGATGATTCACGCTATGGCCAGAAATCAGAAGAAGGGCACTCTGTCAGGAAGAATATTTGAGTTGGGTAATGTATTCATTCCAAAGTCTCTGCCTCTGACAGATTATCCTGATGAGAGACAGACACTTTGCGTTGGTGTATTCGGACAGGAAGAAAGCTTCTATACCCTTAAGGCTTTTGCAGAAGTGGTAGCTAAGACTTTGGGTATTGAGTTTACCTATGAGCAGTCATCAAATACATTCTTACATCCATATAGAACTGCTGATATTATATGCGATGGAGAAAAGGTTGGTTATCTGGGTCAGGTTACATATGAGATAATGGATGATCTGGATATGAGAACACCTGCCTTTGTAATGGAAATAGATATTGCGAAGCTTTCAAAATACTATGGAAAAGAGCAGATGTTTACTCCACTTCCTAAGTTTGACATTGAAAAACGTGATTTCGCATTTGTTGTTAACAAGGATATCACCTGTGCACAGATTGAAAACGGAATTAAGGAAGCTTGTAAATATGTAACACATGTAGAGCTCTTTGATGTATATGAAGGTATTCAGTTGGGACCTCAAAAGAGAAGCATGGCATTCTCTGTTATATTTACTCCCAAGGATGAGGCCTTTGACGCAGAGAGAGTTGATGGCTTTGTAAAGAAGATTCTGAAGAATCTTGAGAAGAATCTGGGTATTACACTTAGAGCATAAGTAAGGGTACCCTTATGGTGACTATAAAAAAGCAGCACGATTATTCGGGCTGCTTTTTAGTACTTAGTATAAGGCCACTGGCGAAGCGCGTGGCGTTGCGGCTTACCATAAGGCCGAAGAGAAAGGATATACTATGGAAAATAAAACAGTTTGGAACAAATATTCAGCTTCACAGCTTGAAGAACTTGAGGCAGTATGCAAAGACTACAGACATTTTTTGAACAAAGGCAAAACCGAAAGAGAATGTGTGGATGAAATTGTAAACCAGGTTGAAAAAAATGGTTATATTAATATGGATACCTGCAAAGCAGGGTCTGTTAAGGAAGGGGATAAGCTGTACAGGGTCAATATGAATAAGACCGTTGTCCTTTTCCATATTGGAAAAAATCCAATAGAAGCAGGAATGAATATTCTGGGGGCTCATAT
>DCIJ01000038.1:7069-7763 GCA_002315945.1 Lachnospiraceae bacterium UBA1729
GCTTATCTTGATACACATTATTATGGCGGTGTAAAAAAATATCAGTGGGTTACAATTCCCCTTGCCCTTCATGGTGTTGTAATTAAAAAAGATGGTACAACAGTAGAGATTAATGTGGGAGAGGACAAGGATGATCCTGTATTCTTTGTTTCTGATCTGTTAATCCATCTTGCCCAGGAGCAGCTTGAGAAAAAGGCTTCAAAGGTTATTGAAGGAGAGGCTTTGGATATTGTTGTTGGAAATAAGCCTCTGTTAGTGAAAAAGTCAAAGGATAAAACTGAAAAAGATATTAAAGACCCTGTTAAGGCAGGCATTCTTGATATATTGAAGAAGGAATATGGTCTGGAGGAGGAGGATTTTCTCTCAGCAGAATTGGAAGTGGTTCCTGCAGGTAAGGCCAGAGAGGCCGGCTTTGACAGAAGTATGACACTGGCCTATGGCCAGGACGACAGAGTATGCGCTTTTACATCTCTTAGAGCCATGATGGACATAGAAGGAACACCTGACAGAACAGCCTGCTGTCTCTTGGTAGACAAGGAGGAAATCGGCTCAGTAGGAGCTACTGGTATGCGTTCAATGTTTTTTGAGAATACAGTGGCTGAGCTTCTTGACAAGATGGGATGCTATTCTGAGCTTATGGTTAGAAGACTACTTTCTAATTCCTGTATGCTTTCCTCTGATGTAAGCTCTGCCT
>DCIJ01000038.1:7838-14003 GCA_002315945.1 Lachnospiraceae bacterium UBA1729
GGTATGGTATTTAACAAGTTTACCGGAGCAAGAGGCAAGAGCGGATCAAATGATGCCAACGCAGAGTATATTGCATATCTGCGTAACATCTTTGAGAAAGAAAATGTCAGCTTCCAGATGGCTGAGCTTGGCAAGGTAGATTTAGGCGGCGGTGGAACTATCGCATATATGACCGCTTTGTATGGAATGAATGTAATAGATGCAGGAGTGGCTGTTATGAACATGCATGCTCCCTGGGAATGCACCTCTAAGGCAGATGTTTATGAGACTAAGAGAGGTTATAATGCGTTCTTAAAATATGTCGGAGAGATTAAGTAGTATATGGATGCAAATACAGTTGGATTAAGAACTAAGGATTACTGGTTTGATTTACCTGAAAGCCAGATTGCCCAGGACCCTTTGGCAGACAGAACCGGGTCTAAACTTATGGTTTTAGACAAGGAAGAGGGTACTGTCAGTCATCATATTTTTAAAGATGTGATAGATTTTCTCAATGAGGGCGACTGCCTGGTATTAAATAATACTAAGGTTATTCCTGCCAGATTATATGGTGTGAAAAAGGATACTGGTGCCTGCATTGAAATACTTCTTTTGAAGCGTCTTGAGGCTGATGTTTGGGAATGCCTTGTTAAGCCAGGAAAAAAATGCAGAACCGGCGCTGTGATTGATTTCGGTGACGGTAAGCTTACTGGTGAGATCGTGGCACAGCAGGAAGATGGTAACCGTCAGATTAGATTTTTCTATGAAGGAATATGGGAAGAGATACTGGATTCCCTGGGAGAGATGCCTCTTCCTCCTTATATTACTCACAAGCTTAAAGACAAAGACAGATATCAGACGGTATTTGCCAAGTATGAGGGTAGTGCGGCGGCGCCAACTGCGGGTCTTCATTTTACTAACGAACTGTTGGAGAAGATACAAAAAAAGGGAATAAAGCTGGCCTTTGTCACTCTTCACGTGGGTCTGGGAACCTTCAGACCAGTTAAGGTGGACAATGTTCTGGAGCACCAGATGCACTCTGAATATTATCAGGTTACAAAAGAGGCCTGCGATATTATTAACGAAACAAAAGCTAATGGCGGAAGGGTAATATGTGTAGGCACTACCAGTACCCGTACTATTGAAAGCGCTTCTGATGAAAATGGAATCCTTCATCCAGGAAGTGGTGACACACAGATATTTATCTATCCTGGATACAGGTTCAAGATACTGGACTGCCTGATTACTAATTTCCATCTGCCTGAGTCTACACTGTTAATGTTAGTCAGTGCTCTGGCTGGAAGAGAAAATGTATTAGCCGCATATAATGAAGCGGTTACCAGTGGATACAGGTTTTTTAGCTTTGGAGATGCAATGTTTATCAAATAGTAAGAGGTGACAATGGCTTTACAGGAAAAATTTCAGGTTGGAATTATTTCATCTACCCATGGAATCAAGGGAGAAGTAAAGGTTTTTCCAACTACCGATGATGTCAGAAGATTTAAAACATTAAAAGAAGTAATACTGGATACTGGAAAAGAAGAGAAGATACTTAAGGTGGAACATGTTAAGTTTTTTAAGCAGTTTGCAATTCTTAAGTTTCAGGATTATGACAGTATTAATGACATAGAAAAATATAAGAACTGCAGTCTCTATGTAACCAGAGAGAATGCTGTAAGACTTAGAAAAAATGAGTATTTTATTGCCGATTTAATTGGACTTAATGTGGTTAATATCGATGATGGTACTCTGATAGGCACCCTAAAAGATGTGCTGGAGACAGGAGCTAATGATGTCTATATTATCGATGACGGTAATGGCAGAGAGCTGTTATTTCCTGCAATAAAAGAGTGCGTTAAGGATATTGATTTTGAAAAAAATGAAATCAGTGTACATGTAATGGATGGTTTGATGGATTTATAAATGAAATTTAAGATTCTTACATTATTTCCTGAGATGATTGAGGGAGTACTTAACTCCAGTATCTTGGGCAGAGCTGTCAAAAATGACAGAATAGCATATGAAACAATCAATATTCGTGACTTTTCACAGGATAAGCATGGAAGCGTTGATGATTATCCCTATGGCGGAGGGGCCGGAATGCTTATGCAGCCTCAGCCGGTTTTTGATGCCTGGAAGCATGCTACAGGAAATGACAGGCAGGTTAGAACAATATATCTGACGCCTCAGGGTGAAACCTTTAACCAGAGTATGGCTGAAGAATTTGCCAGAGAAAAGGAACTGGTATTTTTATGTGGCCATTACGAAGGTATTGACGAAAGGGTTCTGGAGGAGTGCGTTACTGATTACGTATCTATTGGGGACTATGTCCTTACAGGCGGTGAACTGCCAACGCTTGTTATGATTGATGCTATTGCAAGGCTCGTGGATGGAGTTTTGCATAATGATGAATCAGCCCAGACAGAGACCTTTGACAATGGTCTGCTTGAATACCCTCAGTATACAAGGCCTGCAGAATGGATGGGCAAAGAGGTGCCAGAGGTTTTACTGTCTGGTGATCATAAAAAAATCGAGGAGTGGCGACTGGGCATGTCTCTGGAAAGGACAAAAGTTAATCGCCCGGATTTGTACGTGAATTATCTTGCCTGTAATTCAGAAGAGGGAAAAGAACGAAGAAGGAAGAATAGGCGAAAACGTGAGTACCGTCGGAATAATAGCTGAATACAATCCCTTTCATAAGGGACATGAATATCTGATAGAAGAAGCCAAAAGAATTACAAATGCATCAAATTGTGTGATTGTAATGTCAGGTAACTTTGTTCAAAGAGGTGAGCCTGCTATCTATAATAAGCACAGCAGATGTCAAATGGCGATTGAGTGCGGTGCAGACCTTGTGATTGAACTGCCAGTAGTATTTGCTACCAGTGGTGCCAGCTTTTTTGCTAAGGCAGCAGTGGGTCTGCTGGACAGTCTTGGAGTAGTTGACTATATCTGCTTTGGATCTGAATCTGGCCAGATAGACAGTCTGGTTCAAATTGCCCGTGTTCTGGTTAATGAAAGCGATGAGTACAAAAAAGCCTTTAAACAGGTGCTGAGCCTGGGCAGAACCACTGCAGCTGCCAGACAGGCAGCATTAGATGCTATTGGGATGGATGGAAGCCTGGTGGCAAGTCCTAATAATATTCTGGCAATAGAATATATAAAAGCATTATTAGAATTAAATAGCTCAATAATACCAGTAAGAATAAAAAGATTGGGAAAAGATTATGATGACTCTTCGGTGGACGAAGGGATTTTTTCATCTGCCATGGGAATTCGGGCGCTGATACAACAGGGGAATGATTTCATTAACCATATTCCAGCAGCCTGCGTGGAGAACATAATGAAAGAAACCCCAGTCTTTTTTGATGAAATAAAAGAATATATTAATATGCTGCTGGGACAAAAAATATCTGCCGGGGAAGCTCTTGAAAACTTCTATGATGTGAAGGTGGAGACGGCAAATAAATTTGAAAACCATTACTGGCAGGCGGCTGACGTGGATGAATTGATTGAGGCAACAGCCACCAGGGAAGTTACGCGTGGCAACATTAAGAGAAGTCTCATGCATATTCTTCTGGATATAAAAAAGGAAGAAGCTGACAGATGGATAGAGAACGGAATGATTTTCTACATAAGGGTTCTGGGATTTACTGATAAGGGTGCCAGACTTTTAGGAAAAATTAAGAAAAAAAGCAAAATTCCCATTATTTCCAACCCTGTTGAGGGAAAACAGATTCTGGACAAATTCTATGGTGAAAATGTTGAAACACTGGCCTGTGCAAAAGAACAGCTTGAGAGAGATTTATATGCTGCATCAATCTATAGAATGTTTGAAAAGAGTGTAAAAAATGGTTATGCGAAGCATGAGTTTGAATACAAAATCATCAAAGGGTAAATACTGACATTCTTACTACTTGGTGATATAATAAATAGACGTTTTGCGTAAATGCCTGCGAAATCTTTACGATACAAGGAGAGAGGGAAAAATGAGTTATATTGATATTATTAAAGATAAGGCTAGAAGCGACAGAAAGACCATTGTTCTTCCTGAAACTAATGACAAAAGAACGCTGATTGCAGCATCTACAATTTTGAAGGATAAAATTGCTGATATTATTATGATTGGTAATGAAGAAAAGATCCTGGATGGTGCTGGCTGGCTTGATATTGAACTGGATGGGGTACAGATTATTGATCCTTCAAAAAGTGAAAAGCTGGATAGTTATGTGGAATTATTATATGAGACAAGAAAAGCCAAAGGCATGACTTTGGAAAAAGCAAGAGAGATTCTGCTTACTGATTATCTTACCTTTGGTATTGTTATGGTTAAGGCAAATGATGCTGATGGAATGGTTGCCGGAGCATGTCATGCAACTGCTGATACACTTCGTCCAGCCCTTCAGATACTTAAGACTGCTGAAGGAACAAAGCTTGTTTCTGCATTTTTTATTATGGATGTGCCCGACTGCTCTATGGGAGAGAATGGAACATTCCTGTTTGCAGACTGTGGTCTGAATCAGGATCCTACAGCAGAAGAATTGGCAGCTATTGCTGAGTCATCAGCCCGCAGCTTCAGACAGCTGGTTGAGGCTAAGCCCAAAATAGCTATGCTTTCCCATTCAACCAAGGGCAGTGCTAAGCATGAATTGGTTGACAAGGTAACACAGGCTGTCAAAATTGCTCATGAGCAGTATCCAAATCTTACTCTGGATGGAGAGTTACAGTTAGATGCGGCACTGGTTCCTTCAGTTGCAAAATCCAAGGCTCCAGGCAGTGAAGTGGCAGGAAAAGCAAATGTATTGATTTTCCCTAATCTGGATGCTGGTAATATAGGATATAAATTAGTTCAAAGACTTGCCAAGGCAGAAGCTTATGGTCCTATGCTTCAGGGCATAGCTAAGCCGGTTAATGATCTGTCCCGTGGCTGTTCATGGGAAGACATCGTTGGTGTCGTAGCATTAACTGCTGTCCAGGCACAACTTTCGTGATGGCAATGTACGTGAAGGCAATGAGCAGTGCATGTCCATGATCAGGCCCAAAACCTGCTTGCAAGGTTTTGAGCATGATCATGGACATATAGGGCGAAGCCCGCGACCCACCAACGCACTGCGCCGTTTGGTGCACTGCCGTAGGCAAGTGGCAATATCGGCGAAGTGCGTTGGTGGGTGCACTGCTCAATGAAAAGAAATGTACAGGGCAACACCAACGGCCTGCGTTGGTGGGTGCACTGCTCAAAAACATATGATTTACTATTATTTTAGGAGGATGAGAAATGGCAAAGCTTACATTCAGGGGTGGTATACATCCTTATGATGGCAAGGATTTGTCCAAGGATAAGCCCATAAAAGCCATTTTGCCAAAAGGAGAATTGGTGTATCCAATGAGTCAGCATATTGGTGCTCCAGCTACTCCCATAGTGGCAAAGGGCGATCATGTGCTTGCAGGACAAAAGATAGCTGAGGCGGGTGGATTTGTGTCAGCACCAATCTATGCGTCTGTCAGTGGAACTGTCAAAGCTATTGAGCCAAGACGTGTTGTAACTGGTGATGGGGTAATGTCTGTTGTTATTGAAAATGATGGACTGTATGAGGAAGTTGAATATCCTGCAAAGAAACCACTTGAGGAGCAGACCAAGGAAGAGATTATTGCTGCTGTAAAAGAGGCAGGTGTTGTAGGTATGGGTGGAGCTGGTTTCCCCACTCATGTAAAGCTGTCTCCCAAGGAGCCAGACAAAATTCAGTTTATTATTGCAAACTGCGCTGAATGTGAACCTTATCTTACAAGTGATTACAGAAGAATGGTTGAAGAACCAGAAAAGCTTGTAAATGGTATGAAGTGCATGCTTAAACTTTTTGATAATGCTCAGGGTATTTTGGCTGTGGAAGATAATAAGCCTGATGCAATAGCAATACTGCGTGAGAAGACTAAGGATGAGCCAAGAATTACTGTTAAGGCAGTAAAGACAAAATATCCTCAGGGCTCAGAACGTCATCTGATTAGCGCTGTTACTGGCAGAGAGATTAATTCAACCATGCTGCCTGCAGATGCTCAGTGCATAGTTGATAATGTTGATACTATTTGTGCTATCAATGCAGCTGTCCGTGAGGGCAGACCTTTAATGTACAGAATAGTAACAGTTACCGGGGATGCTATTGCTGACCCTAGAAATTTCATTGTTCGAAT
>DCIJ01000038.1:14143-15227 GCA_002315945.1 Lachnospiraceae bacterium UBA1729
AGTTCAGCACTGCTTTGCATGACTAAGGATGAGGTGGGTGACAGTCCTACTACTGCATGTATTAATTGTGGAAAATGTTCACAGGTTTGTCCTGGACGCGTTCTTCCCAGCAAGCTTGCTAAATTTGCTGAGAATGGAAATGAAGAAGCCTTCCTTGAATACAATGGAATGGAATGCTGTGAATGTGGATGCTGTTCATTTATCTGTCCAGCCAAGAGACCTCTTACTCAGGAAATCAAGTCCATGAGAAAGATGCAGCTGGCAAAGAGAAGAAAGAAGTAGGAGGAGATTATGAGTGATTTGATGAGAGTTTCGTCCAATCCACATATACGTTCAAAGAATTCTACCTCAGGAATTATGGCTGTGGTATGTATGGGACTTCTTCCTGCAGCTGCTTTTGGCGTATATAATTTTGGACTTCATGCATTACTTGTTATTCTGACCAGTGTTATTACTGCAGTGCTGGCAGAATTCCTGTATGAAAAAGCTTTGAAATTACCAGTAACCATTGGGGATTTATCTGCTGTTGTTACTGGATTATTACTGGCGCTTAATATGCCACCAGAGATTCCTCTCTGGATGGTTAGTCTTGGAAGCATTTTTGCAATAATTGTTGTTAAGATGCTGTTTGGTGGTCTGGGACAGAATTTTATGAATCCTGCCCTGGCAGGTAGATGCTTCCTTTTGATTTCATTTACATCATATATGACTAATTTTGACTGTGATGCTTATTCAGGGGCAACACCTTTAGCAATGTTAAAGGCTGGAGAAAGTGTTAATACCTTTGACATGATTACAGGACGAATTTCAGGTACCATTGGTGAGACAAGCATGATTGCTATTGTTTTAGGTGCCTGCCTGCTGATTCTTTTTGATGTAATTGATCTTAAGGTTCCTGCCAGCTATATTATTTCATTTGCAATATTTATTGGCCTGTTTGGCGGTCATGGATTTGATATGGCATTTATTTCTGCACACCTTGCAGGTGGTGGACTTATGCTGGGTGCCTTCTTTATGGCTACTGATTATGTTACAAGACCAATTACAGACAAGGGTCAATATGTATTTGGAATTTTCTTAGGCA
>DCIJ01000094.1:0-132 GCA_002315945.1 Lachnospiraceae bacterium UBA1729
TGAAATAAGGAATGAGGTTGATATGTATAAACAGGGATTTGATAATGATAAGTATCTGAAACTTCAGTCAGAGAAAATCAAAGAAAGAATAAGTGAATTTGGTGGAAAACTGTATCTTGAATTTGGTGGAAA
>DCIJ01000094.1:152-12096 GCA_002315945.1 Lachnospiraceae bacterium UBA1729
AAGCTTTTTGATGATTATCATGCTTCCAGAGTTCTCCCTGGATTTAAGCCTGACAGTAAAATAATCATGCTTTCCCAGCTGAAAGATCAGGCAGAGATAGTAATTGTAATTAACGCTGAAGATATTGAAAAGAATAAGACAAGAGCTGATCTTGGTATTACATATGATCTGGATGTACTCAGACTGATTGATGTATTCAGAGGCTATGGATTATATGTCGGCAGTGTTTGTCTGACACGTTTTGCTTCACAGCCTTCTGCCATTGCTTATCAGAAAAAATTAGAATCACTTGGAATGAAGGTATATCGACATTATCCAATTGCTGGATATCCTTCCAACGTAAGTCATATTGTAAGTGATGAAGGCTTTGGCCGAAATGAATATATTAAGACAGAGAGACCTCTTGTTGTTATTACTGCGCCTGGACCCGGTTCAGGAAAGATGGCTACGTGTCTTTCCCAGTTATATCATGAGCACAAGGCTGGCGTTCAGGCGGGTTATGCCAAGTATGAGACATTCCCCATTTGGAATCTGCCATTGAGACACCCTGTAAATCTGGCGTACGAAGCAGCAACAGCAGATCTGGCAGATGTCAATATGATAGATCCTTTCCATCTGGAAGCCTATGGAGAGACAACGGTTAATTATAATAGAGATGTGGAAATATTCCCTGTTCTTAAGACCACCTTTGAAACCATTATGGGCGAATGTCCCTACAAGTCCCCTACTGATATGGGTGTAAATATGGCTGGATTTGGCATTGTGGATGACGATGCCTGCAAAGAAGCTTCCAAGCAGGAAATTATCAGACGTTATTACAGCTCTCTTGTATCCAGAAGACAGGGAAATGCGGATGACGAAGAGGTTCTTAAGCTGGAGCTTCTAATGAAGCAGATAGAAGTAACTGCTACTGACAGACCCTGTGTAGGTGCAGCTCTTCAAAAAGCAGCTATTACCGGAGGAGCAGCCGCAGCTATGGAACTTAGTGATGGAACCATAGTAACTGGCAAGACTTCTGATTTATTGGGTCCATCGGCCGCTGTATTGCTTAACGCATTAAAAGCCCTGGCTGGAATGGATGATGATGTCAAAATGATTGCCCCTGATGTAATCGAGCCAATTCAGAGACTTAAGACTTCACATTTGGGAAATAAGAATCCAAGACTCCATACAGATGAAGTTCTGATTGCATTATCTATATGTGCTGTAACAAATGAGCTGGCTAAGAGAGCCATTGATGAGTTAAAGATGCTCAAAGGCAGTGAACTGCATTCTTCGGTTGTATTATCTCAGGTGGATATGAAAACCTTTAGAAAGCTTGGTGTTAATGTCACCTGTGAGCCTGAATACGAATCACAGGGCCTGTATCATACCTAATATTGTGAATCTTTTTGCAACCTTCTTAATTACCAAAAGTACATGCGTGAAACGTGTGGAGTGTGGGTAATTGAGAAGGTTGTTTTTTTTCTCTTTTCAAATTGTTTTTTTAATGATACAATCTGCCTATTCGGCTATTTAAAGCAATAAAGCTTTGAAGAGCATTCCATAAGGACACTCGCGAAGAGTGTGGCCTTGTGGTACGAAAAAATCATTTTAGGAGGGGAAAATGAAAAATTTCAAGAAACTCATGAACATAGTTGCGAAGATAGAAGAAACTATCCTTGTGGCTACCACAGTGCTGATTCTGGTTCTTACAGCTGGAAATGTTTTTTCCAGAAAAGTAATTCATCAGTCATGGTCATTTACTGAAGAACTGGTAGTAGCAGTGTTTGTACTTATTACTTTGCTGGCAGCTGCTCTTGCAGCTAGAAAGGGAGAGCTGATTAATCTTACATTGATTACTGATAAGCTTTCAGGATCAATGAAGAAGATCTTTTTAGCCGTTAACACATTATTATGTGTGACCTTCTCAGCAGTTCTGTTTTACTACGGGTTTGAAAAAGTAATCACCCAGATGGCAAATGGAAAGAGGACCTTTGTTCTTAACTGGCCAGAGTGGATATTCTGGGCATTTGTTCCGGTTGGAGCTGCCTGCATGATTCTTCATTTCGTTGAATATTTTCTTGATGAAATGAATAAGAAAGAGGAGGTGGAAAAATGATTTCAGCAATTCTTTTTATCGCATTCTTCATCTTTCTGATTGTAGGAATTCCCATTGGTGTAAGCCTTGGTTTATCCAGTGTCTGCGCAATCATTTATTCAGGAACTTCACTTTCAATTGTGGCTACTAATGTCTATTCGGGCATAAGCAAGTTTCTGCTTCTTGCAATTCCATTCTTTGTTCTGTCTGGAAATATTATGGCAAAAGCAGGAATATCAAAGCGACTGATTAAGTTTGTAGATACATGTGTGGGACACAAAAGAGGCGGTATTGCCATTGTTTGTGTAATTGTTGCATGCTTTTTTGGAGCTATTTCAGGATCAGGTCCTGCTACAGTTGCAGCTCTTGGATTAGTTCTTATTCCTGCAATGATTGAGCAGGGTGGATTTGACTCTGATTTCTCAGCTGCTCTGATGGCGACAGCTTCATCAGTGGCCATTGTAATTCCGCCCAGTATTGCATTTGTAGTGTATGCTTCAATTACTGGTGTATCTATTTCAGATATGTTTATGGCAGGTATCGTACCTGGAATCCTTATGGGTATTGCTTTGATTGTTGTTGTAATGATCGAAGTAAGAAAGAAAAATATCCAGTCCATGAGAGAAAAATCTACTGCCAAGGAGAGATGGGACGCATTCAAGGATGCATTCTGGGGTCTTATGATGCCAGTAATTATTCTTGGCGGAATATATGGTGGTGTATTCACTCCCACTGAAGCAGCTGCTGTTTCAGTTGTATATGGTCTCTTTGTTGGTATGTTTATTTACAAAGAGGTATCCTTCAAAGATTTATGGGATCTTATTGTTGATTCTGCCAAGACTACAGGTGGAATTATGATTGTTGTTGCATGTGCTTCACTATTTTCTTTTGTATGTACACAGTTTGGTATTGCGCAGGCAGCAAGCAAGCTGTTAGGCTCCGTAGCCAGCAATCAGTTTGTATTCCTTTTAATTGTTAATATTATTTTCCTTATTGCTGGATGCTTTATTGATGCCAACTCAGCAATGTATATTTTTATCCCTATTATGCTCCCTGTATGTAAAGCGCTGGGATATGACGTGGTTGCCTTTGGTGTGCTGGCAACTGTAAACCTGGCTATAGGACAGGTTACACCTCCAGTTGGAGTAAATCTATTTGTAGCTATTTCTGTTAAAGTTAAGAAGGGCATGGAAGTTACAATTTCACAGATTTCCAAAGCGGTTGTTCCCATGCTTGCTGCTTCTGGAATTGTACTTTTAATAGTTACCTACATACCAGCAGTATCAACCTTTGTTCCCAAGGCTCTTGCCAAGGAAGGAAGCTATACAGGTACTGTTAGTGAAAGCCAGATGGAAGCTGCATCCAAGGAGACAACAGGAGCAACTGAAAGTAATTTGGCTGATAGTGCTAACGATTATGACACTATTGCTGATTACTCAGATTTGGGTTGGGAAGAAACAACCTGGAATTTTGCATGCTCTACAACAGAGACATCAACCTGGGCACAGGGCGGACGTAAGTTTGGAGAACTTATGGAAAAGGCTACTGGTGGAAAGGTCCATGTAAATGTATATGCAGCAGATCAGCTGACAAATGGAAATCAGTCTGAAGGAATTCAGGCTCTTATGAATGGTGATCCAGTTCAGGTTTCAATGCACTCAAATCTGATTTATTCAGCTTTTGATCCCAGATTTAATGTTGTCAGTCTGCCTTATATATTTAATTCAACAGCTGATGTTGATAAAAAGCTGGATGGTGAGGCTGGTGAGATGCTTAAGAGCATTCTTGGAGAGTACGATCTTCATTGCATGGGCATTGCAGAAAACGGCTTCAGACAGCTTACCAATAATGTACATGAGATTAAATCAGTAGATGATATGAAGAATCTTAAGATTCGTGTAGCTGGTTCAAATCTCTTGATGGAATGTTATAAGCGTTGGGGCGCAGATGCTACCAATATGAACTGGTCAGAGACCTATACAGCCCTTCAGCAGGGAACAGTAGAGGGCCAGGAAAATCCTCTGCCTGCAATTGATGCAGCCAGTGTGCAGGAGGTTCAGCCCTACTGTTCATTGTGGGGAGCAAACTATGACTGTTTGTTCTTCTGTATTAATCAGGGAATATATGATGCCCTTACTCCTGAGCAGCAGGCTGTTGTAGACGAAGCCGGTAGGAAAGCTGTTGATTATCAGAGATATATCAACCGTTCTGGAGACGAGGATACTCTTGCAAGATGGCAGGATAAAAATGGCGTAACAGTAACCAGATATGAGGATATGGATATCGATTCCTTTAAGAAGGCTGTAGAAGGAATTGATGAATGGTATGAAGAGGAACTTATTACAGCAGGTTACGAGGATGCCAGAGTTCTTATAGAAACATTTACCCAGGAGACTCTTGATAATGCTGCTCTTGATCTGGCTGCTACCAAGAAGCTTGGCTGGGAAGAGGCAACCTGGAACTTTGCATGTTCCACAACAGAGACCTCAACCTGGGCACAGGCTGGTAGAAAATTTGGTGAGCTGGTAGAAGCAGCAACTGATGGCAAAATAAAAGTAAATGTATACGCGGCAGATCAGCTGACTAATGGTAATCAGTCTGAAGGAATCCAGGCGCTTATGGATGGAGATCCAGTTCAGATTTCGCTTCATTCAAATCTGATCTATTCAGCATTTGACCCAAGATTTAATGTAGTAAGTCTGCCATATCTGTTTGACAGTGTTGATACAGCAGATGCAATCCTGGATGGAGAAGGCGGAGAAAAGCTTAAGTCTATTCTCTCAGAATACAATCTTCACTGCATGGGTATTGCAGAAAACGGATTCAGACAGCTTACCAACAATGTACATGAGATTAAATCAGTGGATGACATGAAGAACCTGAAGATTCGTGTGGCTGGTTCAAATCTACTGATGGAATGCTATAAGCGTTGGGGAGCAGATGCAACCAACATGAACTGGTCAGAGACCTATACAGCTCTACAGCAGGGAACAGTAGAGGGTCAGGAAAATCCTCTGCCTGCAATTGATGCAGCCAGTGTTCAGGAGGTACAGCCCTACTGTTCATTGTGGGGAGCAAATTATGACTGCCTGTTCTTCTGCATTAACCAGGGAATATATGATTCTCTCACACCTGAACAGCAGGTTGTAATTGATGAGTGTGGACGTCTCGCTACTCAGTATGAAAGAGACATTAATCGATCCGGAGATGGAGAGATAATGAAGAGATGGAACGAGAAGAATGGTGTATCTATTCTCAAATATGATGAACTTGACATTGATTCCTTCAAGAATGCAGTTGAAGGCGTTGATGAATGGTACATTGAACAGCTTAAAGAAGCAGGATATAATGATGGAGCTGATCTTGTAGCAGCTTTCAAAAAATAGTAATTTTGGCAGCATATCGAAACAGACGGTATGCTGCCTTTTTAGGAGATAAAATGACCCTGTCGATAATATTTAATATGACCCTGACAGCAATTCTAAGTGTCTGGGCACCTGGTCCCAACAACGTAATGATGTTCGCCCTTGCAAGTAAGTATGGAGTGAAGAAGAACCTGAGATATCTGTGTGGTATTTGGACAGGCTGTTTTATGATTATATTTTTTACTGGAATACTATGTAACTTCCTTGTTTCCTTTGTCCCAAGGATAGCTGGAGTTATGAAATATGTTGGGGCAGCCTATCTGGCATATCTGGCCTACAAGACACTGCTTAGAAAACCTCCCAAAGAGGGAGAGGTTGCCAATATTCCGGGCTTTGTAGACGGAATGATGCTTCAGCTGGTGAATGTTCATCTGATTTTGTATGCCATTACAATGTTTTCCAGCTTTATTCTGGCATATACTCAGTCAGCATTTTTTGTTTTTCTTTCCAGTATTTATCTGGTATTTTTTACAGCTACAGGTAATCTGATCTGGGCGTTTGCTGGAAATGTTTTAAAACCATTCTACTCAAAATACTATAAGATAGCTAATGTTGTCATGGCTGTACTGATATTATGGTGCATATTGAGAATGTTAAAGTAATAGGACATTTTAAATGACATAGTGTAGTAATTATGTTATAATATCAGCGCTTTTTATGCGAAATACTTAATGGTATTAATAAGACATTTTGTCTTTAGGAGAGAGAATGAAAGTAATTGTAACCGGTGGTACCGGAATGGTAGGAAGTCACTTCATGAACAGCTTCAAGGCAAGCGGGGCAGAGGTGTACGGAATAGCAAGGAATTCTGCATCCAGCCGAATGGCTGCAGTTCAGGATCCTTCAATCATCAGATGTGATATTCTCGAAAGAGATGCCCTGATGAAGATATTTAAGAAGATTCAGCCTGATGTCATAATTCATATGGCAGCCCAGGCTTTTAATGGAGATTCATGGAATCTTGAATATGTTACCCATAATACCAACTATCAGGGAACACTTAATGTACTGTACTGTGCAAGGGAACTGGACAAGGATGTAGAGGTGCTTCTGGCATGCTCAAGTGCAGAGTACGGCAATATTCAGCCTGAAGACTGTCCACTGGTTGAGGACAGACTTCTTACACCCTGGACTCCTTACGGTGTAAGTAAGGTTGGTGTTGAGATGTTGGGTCGTCAGTATTTTCTGAACTTTGGACTGAAGGTATTTTTACCCCGTATGTTTATTCATGTAGGAACAGGACATCCCCCAGCAACTGCAATTCAGAACTTTGCAAGACAGCTGGCACTTATTAAAAAGGGTGTGCTTCCTCCTGAAATCCATGTAGGTAACCTGAAGAGCGCCAGAGATTTCATTGACGTAAGAGATGGTGTGCGTGCCATGAGACTTCTTATGCAAAATGGTGAGCCTGGCATCCCTGTAAATATCTGTAATGGTGAGGCAGTCAGCATTCAGCAGATCCTGGATATGTTAGTTGAAATATCCGGAACCAAGGCAGAGGTAATATCAGACCCTGCACTTTTCAGAGTAGCAGATGAACCCCTACTGCTTGGCGATAACACCAGAATCACTGCCCTGGGATATAAGCGAGAGTTCTCAATGTATCAGACCCTTGAAGCAGTATTTGAAGATTGGATGGGACGAATTTAATGAAGAGATTTAGTGGTGTAACGATTCTGCTGCCTGCAATGGATGAAACCTATTCCTTGAAAAAGACAGTGGATGTTATCGTTGAAACCTGTAATAGAGAGGATTTGGCAGAGTTCATAATTCTTCTGTGCGACAGAACCAGTTCTGATACTAGAAAAGTTGCTGAAAACCTCGTGAAAAAGTACTCAGAAGAGTATTCAATTTATATCCATGATCAAAAGCTCCCCTTTGTAGGTGGGGCTATCAGGGAAGGAATTGATTTAGCCAAGGGAAGTCACGTGGTGATGATGTCCACAGACTTAGAGACTGACCCTAATATAATTAAGGAGTTTATCGCCCTTTCCAAGAAGAATCCTGACAGGATAATAACAGCCTCCAGATGGATCAAGGGAGGCGGCTTTAAGAAGTATAACAAGGTTAAGCTAGTCTGCAATCTGATCTTTGAGAGATTAATTGGTCTGTTTTACTTTGTTGGATTAAGCGATCTGACCTATGCATACAGAATATTTCCCTGTGATGTAATGAAGTCAATCAAGTGGCAGGAACTAAAGCATCCTTTTTTCCTGGAGACAGCTCTTAAGCCACTCAGACTGGGTGTGAAATTTATTGAGATACCCGCCAGATGGGAAGCCAGAACGGAAGGCGTGTCTCAGAATTCCTTTATGGCAAACTTTAAATATTTTAAGACTGCCTGGAACAATCGATTTTTAAAGAAAGAAGATATTTTAAAAGATGAGCAATAGGGTAAAATACCTGATTTTAGGAGCAGGCCCTTCAGGGCTGACCTTGGCTGAACAGTTAAAACGAAATAACGAGAATGATTTTCTTGTCCTAGAGAAGGAGACTGTTCCTGGAGGACTATGCAGAAGCGAATGGGTTGATGATGGTCCTCTGGATATTGGTGGTGGTCATATCCTGGATGTTCGCAGACCAAAAGTAAATGAACTGATATTTGAATATATGCCTGAAAATGAGTGGAATCTTTTTGACAGAGATTCCTCCATTCATTTTAGGGATGGCTATGTGGGGCACCCCTTTGAATCTAATATCTGGCAGATGGATATAGAGGATCAGGTGGAATTCCTGGAGTCTATTGCCGAAGCAGGCTGTATAAAAAATACTCCCATGCCGGAAAAATTTGTGGAATGGATTCATTGGAAATTAGGTGACAAGGTAGCCAATGAATATATGATTCCCTACAATCAGAAAATGTTTGGTGACAATCTGGATGAGTTGGGTACCTACTGGCTTGAAAAGCTACCGGATGTATCCTTCAGAGACACATTAAGAAGCTGCCTTGAGAGAAAACCCTATGGAAAACAGCCAGGCCATGCATCCTTCTATTATCCCAAGACTGCCGGTTATGGAGAGGTCTTTGAAAGAATAGGCAAGGCTTTGGGAGATAAGCTGATCCTTGGAACACAGGTTATTTCCATGGAACTTATGGAAGGAGACCTGAAAAAAGTAAAGTGTTCTGATGACAATGAATACTTAGCCGAAAAGGTAGTTACTACAATCCCATGGAAGTCATATGAACTTATTGGATTTGATGAAAAGATAGTTGGCAGCATTGAGAACCTTAAATCCACTGCTGTTGATATTGAATATTTTTCAGAAAATATGGATACTTCAGCCCATTGGATATATGAGCCGAATCCTGAGGTGAGCTACCACAGAATACTTGTAAGACATAATTTTGCTCTTGGTTCAAAGGGCCACTGGACAGAGACCAGATCTGAAAGGGTAGCACTTAAGAAAAGAGAGGGAAGCTACCATTACATGAACGAGTATGCTTATCCCTTAAATACAATTGGCAAGCCTGAACTAATGAAACGGCTGTTGTCCTATATGAAGGGGCTGGGAATAATTGGACTTGGAAGATGGGGCGAGCATAACCATTACAATTCGGATGTTGTTATGGAGCTGGCGATGAATCTTGCCCATAGATTGATTAATGAAAGATAAGAGATGGTGGAGCATTGAAGGTACTTATTAAAGCAGGACGGGTTGTAAATCCAAATACAAATCTTGATTCAGTATGCGATATTCTGATTGATAATGGAGTTATCTCTTTAGTGGATATAAATATTGATGAAGAGGCGGATAAAATAATTGATGCCAGTGGAATGACGATTTTTCCAGGGCTCACAGATATTCACTGCCATTTTAGAGATCCCGGATGGCCTGAAAAAGAGACTATAGAATCCGGATGTCAGGCTGCAATAGCAGGTGGAGTGACCACTGTTGTGTGTATGGCTAATACCAGTCCTGTATGTGACAATGAGGATACCTTAAATTACATCCTATCAAAAGGAAAGATGTCTCCTGTTAATCTGCTACAGAATGCCGCAGTAACCCTTGGGTTAAAGGGCGAAGAATTAACTGATGCAAAAAAGTTAATTAGTCTTGGAGCCTGTGGACTGTCAGATGATGGTATTCCTATTGAAGATCCAAAGCTCATGGCTCGGGCACTTAAGTTTAGTGAAGATAATGATGTGGTACTCAGTGTGCACGAGGAACTTCCATCCCTGCTTTTTTCTCAGGGAGTAAATTTTGGAAAGGTATCCAGCAGACTGGGATTGGGCGGGGCCCCCTCAAATGCTGAGTCGGCCATTGTTGAGAGAGATATACAGTTACAGTCTGTATATGGTGGAAGACTCCATATTCAGCATGCTTCAGCAGCCAGAACTATTGAACTGGTACGCCAGGCTAAGAAGCGGGGACAAAAGGTGACCTGTGAAGTAACCGGACAGCATCTGACACTTACTGAGGATATTGTTTTAGAAAAAGGTTCTACAGCAAGGATTAATCCTCCTATCAGGACAGAAGAAGATAGAAGAGCCCTGATTGAGGGCGTGAAGGATGGAACCATTGACTGTGTTGTAACTGATCATGCACCGCACACAACTGCAGAAAAAAGCAAGCCCATAGCCAGTGCACCCTCTGGGATGACAGGACTTGAAACCTCTTTAAGTATTACTTATGATACGATGGTTAGAAAAGAAGGTCTGTCTGTGCTTAGACTGGCTCAGGTAATGAGTACTTTCCCGGCATCCATGTATGGGATTGATAAAAGCATTGAATCAGGAAAAAAAGCGGATTTGTGTATTTTTGCTCAGGATGAAAAATGGATATATAACAAAAATAAATCCCGCTCAGTAAACTCTCCATTTTATAATGAAGAACTTACCGGCAGGATCAGATTCACTATTATTGGTGATTATATATATGAAGCTTAACTGTTACGGCTCTGAAGATATTCTTCAGGGCCTTTTTCATACAGATTATTACCCTGACTGTCAATTATTACTACTAAGGGCATATCCTCAACATACAGCTTTCTAAGAGCTTCTGCACCTAAATCCTCATAGGCTATTAATTCACATTTTTTGATGCATTTTGCCAGGAGAGCACCGGCACCACCTATGGCACCAAAATAGACTCCGTCATGTTCTTTCATGGCTTCCACCACTTCGGGAAGACGTGCCCCTTTTCCAATCATACCTCTGGCACCCTGAGCCATCATGGTTGGAGCATATGCATCCATTCGACCGCTGGTTGTGGGCCCGGCAGAACCAATTACCTGCCCAGGTTTGGCAGGAGAGGGACCTACATAGTATATTGTGGCATCCGTTGGGTCAAAAGGAAGAGATTCGCCTTTTGCTATTGTTTCACACATTCTCTTGTGACCTGCATCTCTGGAGGTATAAATTGTTCCTGTTAACAGAACACTATCACCGGCTTTTAATGATTTTGCGAGCTCTCTTGTAAGTGGAAGTGTTATTTTCTTAATATTACTCATTTATATTACCTCACTCATATGTCTGGTTACATGACAGCTGATATTGATGGCACAGGGCATACCTGCTATGTGGGTTGGGAAGGTTTCAATATTAAGTCCTAAAGCTGTAGTACGTCCGCCAAGACCCTGGGGTCCTATGCCTAATGCATTGATTTTATCAAGCATTTCTTCTTCTAAGGCTGCATAATATTCATCCGGATTTGATGAATCCACAGATCTCATCAGTGCTTTTTTTGCCAGCAGAGCACATTTCTCAAATGTTCCGCCTATTCCAACTCCCACTACCATGGGAGGGCATGGATTTGGTCCGGCAGTTTTTACTGTTTCCAGTATGAAATCCTTGATTCCTTCTATTCCGGCAGAGGGCTTAAACATTCTGATAGCACTCATGTTTTCGCTGCCAAATCCTTTGGGCCCAACAGTGATTTTAATCTGATCACCGGGAACAATGTCTATATGCAGTATGGCCGGAGTATTATCACCGGTATTACCACGTCTGACAGGATCTTTGACAACAGATTTTCTTAAGTATCCCTTATCGTAGCCTCGCCTTACTCCTTCATCAACGGCATCAGTAAGATTCATTCCGGTAATATGGACATCCTGTCCTATTTCCATAAATACACAAGCCATACCTGTATCCTGACAGATGGGAACATTCTCACTATCTGCAATAGTGTAGTTCTCAATAATGTTATCAAGTATTCCCTGGGCGATGAGACCATCTTCGCATGAACGGCAATTCTGTATTGCACATTTTATATCCTCAGGCAGTTTTTCATTTGCCTTGATACACAATCTCTCAATGACATCAATTATTTGATCTGTAGATATTTCTCTCATGTATTTGCTCCTTTTTTGTGTATTTGCCCCAGAAACACCTGCTAAGTATGTGGTATTGGGGCTCTAAATATAAAAAATATAGCATTGGTAAACTGTTTTTTCAAATAATACTGATTTGAGAACATAGAGTAAAATAATTGTTGG
>DCIJ01000043.1:0-4644 GCA_002315945.1 Lachnospiraceae bacterium UBA1729
AAGGTAAATCAGGGAAAAAGACCAAGGGTAAAAAGGATAGCGGATCTGACAATACCAATGGTTCTGCTCATTGGAGTATTCCAGCTGATAGCCGGAGTGTTCCCCGGAACCAGCAGAAGTGGTGCCACCATAGTTGGAGCATTGTTGCTTGGAATATCAAGAACAGTTGCTGCAGAATTTACATTCTATCTGGCGATACCTGTTATGGCGGGAGCCAGTCTTCTGAAGGTACTTAAGTTTGCTCTGTCCGGAGCAGCCATGACCGGTATGGAGTTTGTACTGTTACTAGTTGGCAGTGTAATTGCTTTTGTGGTATCAATGTTTGTAATAAAATTCCTGATGGGATATATCAGAAAGCATACTTTTGTTGCCTTTGGAGTGTATAGGATTGTACTTGGAATAATTGTGCTGGTATATTTTGCTCTGAAATAATATTTTGAGAAAACACCAAAAGAAATATGAGAAAAGACATACGTGGTATGTCTTTTTTTACTACAAGGGGACAAAATAGACAAAAGAAGGTAAAAATTGCGAAAGAATATATACTTTTTGACTAAATAATATGATACAATACTTATTAATCGTCACCCTTGAAAATCATTGATTTAAGGGCAAACGAAATATTAAATATGGGGGTACTATATGGAAAAAGAAATGATTGCCATGCTTCTTGCTGGTGGACAGGGCTCAAGACTCTACGCGTTGACAGATAAGCTGGCTAAACCTGCAGTTCCTTTTGGTGGAAAATACAGAATTATAGATTTTCCCCTTTCCAACTGCGTTAATTCGGGAATTGATACAGTAGGTATTCTTACACAGTATCAGCCTCTGGTGCTAAACGAATACATTGGAAACGGGCAACCCTGGGATCTTGACCGTCTGTATGGTGGTGTTCATGTATTGCCGCCTTATCAGAAGGCATCTGGTTCTGACTGGTACAAGGGAACAGCAAATGCTATTTGTCAGAATATTTCATTTATCGACAGATATAATCCTAAGTATGTAATAATCCTGTCTGGTGATCAGATTTGCAAACAGGATTACAGTGAAATGCTAGCCTTCCACAAGGCAAAACATGCTGAATTCTCAGTGGCAGTAATGGAAGTGCCTTGGGAAGAAGCTTCCAGATTTGGTCTCATGGTAGCTGATGAGAATGATAAGATTACTGAATTCCAGGAGAAACCAAAGAATCCAAAGTCAAATCTTGCCAGCATGGGAATATATATCTTCAATTGGGATATTCTGAAAAAATATCTACTGGAGGATGAGGAAGATCCAAATTCAGAAAATGATTTTGGAAATAACATTATTCCAAATCTGTTAAGAGATAACAGAGATATGTATGCATATCACTTTAGCGGATACTGGAAGGACGTTGGAACCATAAGCTCATTATGGGAAGCTAATATGGAGGTTCTGGATCCTGAAAATTCCGGAATAGACCTGTTTGATGAGAACTGGAAAATATACAGCCGTAACTCCGGCTATCCAGGACATCATATTGCTGCAGGCGCAAGTGTTATTGATTCAATGATTACTGACGGATGTAATGTCTACGGAACTGTAAACCACTCTATTTTGTTTGGTGGTGTAACTGTTGAATCCGGAGCATATGTGGAAGACGCAGTAATTATGAATAATACGGTCATTAAGAGCGGAGCAAAGGTATGCCATTGCATAGTGGCTGAAGGCGCTGTTATTGAAAGCAATGCAGTAGTCGGGGCTATGCCTGATGGACAGACGGATGGTGTTGCTACTATAGCTTCAGGCGTGACTGTTGGAGCAGGTGCAACTGTCGGACCTAATGCAATGGTTAGAGAGGATGTAAAGGAGGGTCAGAATCATGAGTAATTCAAATATTAGCGCAATGGGCCTGATTTTTCCTAACAGCTATGACAAGATGGTGCCGGAATTGGTTCTTCAGAGACTGATGGCTTCAATTCCATTTGCATCCAGATACAGACTCATTGATTTTATTCTTTCATCAATGGTTAATTCTGGAATAGATAATATTACTATTCTTGTAAAGAAGAACTATCATTCCCTTATGGACCATTTGGGAAGTGGACGTGAATGGGATTTGACTCGAAAGAATGGCGGACTCACCATTATGCCTCCTTTTGCAGACAGAGAGTCTACACATGTCTATGCAGACAGAGTTGAGGCATTGGCAGGAATACTTCCATTCCTTAGAGAACAGAAGGAAGAATATGCTATTATCAGTGACTGCAATATGATTGCAAATATTGATTTTAAGCCAATACTTGCCAAGCATGTTGAAAGCGGTGCGGATGTAACCATGATGTATTCATCCAAGCTTATTTCTGATTATGATTTGCAAAGAGAACCTGAAAGAGGCGAATTCTACTATACTCTTGAGGTTGATGGTGACAAGGTAGAGGATATTAAGGTAAATTCAAAGGCACCAGGCATAAATCAGGTGTCCATGAATATGTATATTATTAAGCGAACCAAGCTGATATCACTTATCGAAGAAGGCTATGTCAGAGGAAAGGTATATTTCGAGAGAGATATTCTGTTAGATAAGCTGGATGAGCTTGATATCAGAGGCTACGAGTATACTGGATATACAGCTCTCATAAGTAATGTCAAGACCTATTTCAGTGAGAGCATGGCTTTGCTTGATGAAAAGAATGCCAAGGCACTGTTTGGAGATAATAACATCTATACCAAGATTAGAGATGACAATCCTACCAGATACACTAAGGATTCCAAGGTTAGCAATGTGACTGCAGCAGATGGCTGTGTTATCGAAGGTCATGTTGAGAATTCAATCCTGTTCAGAGGTGTAAAGATTGGAAAGGGTGCAGTGGTTAAGAACTGTATCCTGATGCAGGATACTGTGGTTGAAGCCGGAGCAAATATGGAATATGTAATCGCAGATAAGGACGTATTGGTAACATCAGGTGCCAATGTACATGGTAGTGATATCTTCCCTATGCTCATTCCTAAGAGAAAAACTGTTTAATTTGGGCTGTTTTTTTTGGTGATATTTTGAAAATACAAGAAAAAACAGTTCGCTGTTTTGTGGAAAACGTTGAAAAATGCGGGTTTCATTGACAATAACAGTTGATTTTGATAGGGTTTGTTATGAATAGTTTAACCAATGTTGATTGAAAATTGGGAGGGAAAGATGGCAACTACTAAGAAAGCAACAGTTAAGAAACCTGTAGAAACAGTTAAAGTAGCACCTAAGGCAGCTGAAGTTGTAGAAGTTAAGACAGAAGCTAAGGCAGAAGTAAAGGCTGAGACAAAGGCAGCTCCTGCTAAGAAGGCTCCTGCAAAAAAAGCTCCTGCTAAGAAAGCAGCTGCAAAGGCTGGTTCAGTAAAGATTCAGGTAGAGTTCTCTGGAAAGAGCTATACTACAGAAGATTTAGTTAAGATTGCAAAGGATGTTTGGAAATTCGACCTTAAGAAGAAGGCTTCTGATTTCAAGGATGTTGAAATCTATGTTAAGCCAGAAGAGAACCAGGCATACTATGTAATTAACGGTGAAGTTAAAGGAAACTTTGCTCTGTAATCTGAACAAAAATTACAAAAAATTAAGGGAAGCGTGAGCTTCCCTTTTTTTGTAGTGTTTTAGATATCTGACATTTATTCTTCAATAGCAGCTATCTTAGCCATGAGATCATTGATGTCCATGCCATGAACCATAGCGGCTTCCTCAAGAGATTCACCCTGAGCTGATGGGCAGCCAAGGCAATGCATTCCTGCTTCCATAAGGATAGGAGCAACATTCATGTTGGTACGAAGAATCTCACCTATGGTCATATCTTTTGTGATTGCCATTGTGTATCTCCTTTCATATAGCCTAATTATACATGCTAGTGGACATTATATTACCAATATACAAGATATAGCAAGACAAAAATAAAATTAGAAAATTGGGGGTATTTGTTTAGTAAAAAGTACTCTTAATACCTTGCGCTAAACAAAAGTAAATCGTATAATATATAAGCTACAAAGAGGCACAAAGCGTGAAGAGTGATTCACTGGCAATGCGTGCCCGGCCGTGCAATATGCACTGGCTACATGATATGCCAAGAACGGGAAACCGTTTGACATTTATAACAATTTTTATAAGGAGGCTATGGCAATATGAGACCAGAATGGACAGGTTTTGTAGGCAACAAGTGGGATAAGGAAGTTAACGTACGTGACTTCATCCAGAAGAACTACACTCCATATGAAGGAGATGATTCTTTCCTTGCAGGCCCTACACAGAACACAAAAGATCTTTGGAACATGGTTCTTGATCTTCAGAAGAAAGAGCGTGAGGCAGGCGGTGTACTTGATATGGACACCAAGGTAATTTCAACAATTACTTCTCATGGCCCTGGATATCTTGATAAGAGCAAGGAGACTATCGTTGGTTTCCAGACAGATAAGCCTTTCAAGCGTTCATTACAGCCTTACGGCGGTATCAGAATGGCAGAGAAAGCTTGCTCAGATAATGGTTATGAAGTAGATCCTGAAATCTCTGAGTTCTTCTCAACACACAGAAAGACACATAACGCTGGCTGTTTCGATGCTTACAATGCAGAGATGAGAGCTTGCCGTACATCACACATCATCACAGGTCTTCCTGATGCTTATGGTCGTGGACGTATCATCGGTGACTAC
>DCIJ01000043.1:4736-5639 GCA_002315945.1 Lachnospiraceae bacterium UBA1729
ATGATGTTATCCGTCTTCGTGAAGAAATTAGTGAGCAGATCGTTGCTCTTAAGATGATGAAGGAAATGGCAGCTTCTTATGGCTGTGATATTTCAAGACCTGCTGCTAACGTTCAGGAAGCAATCCAGGCTACATACTTCGGATATCTTTGTGCAGTTAAGGAGCAGAATGGTGCAGCTATGTCACTTGGCCGTACTTCTACTTTCCTTGATGTATATGCAGAAAGAGATCTTGCAAATGGTACATTTACAGAAGAGCAGATTCAGGAGTTCGTTGATCATTTCATCATGAAGCTTCGTTGCATTAAGTTTGCTCGTACACCTGAATACAACCAGATTTTCGCTGGTGACCCTGTATGGGTAACTGAGTCACTTGGTGGTGTTGGTGTTGATGGTCGTCCTCTTGTTACAAAGATGAGCTTCCGTTACCTCAATACACTTAGTAACCTTGGTGCTTCACCTGAGCCTAACCTTACAGTTCTTTGGTCAACAAGACTTCCTGAGAACTGGAAGAAGTACTGCGCTAAGATGTCAATCCAGTCTTCATCAATCCAGTACGAGAATGATGACCTCATGAGAGTAACTCATGGTGATGACTACGGTATTGCTTGCTGCGTATCTTCAATGGTTATCGGTAAGGAAATGCAGTTCTTCGGAGCTAGAGCTAACATGGCTAAGTGTCTGCTGTATGCATTAAACGGTGGTGTTGATGAAGTTACCAAGAAACAGATCGGTCCTAAGTATCGTCCTGTTGAAGGTGATGTGCTTGATTACGATGATGTAATGAGCAAATTCATGGATATGATCGAGTGGCAGGCAGATGTATATGTTAACACTCTTAACATTATCCATTACATGCATGACAAATACTGCTATGAAAGAGCAGAGATGGCTCTTCATGACA
>DCIJ01000002.1:0-2209 GCA_002315945.1 Lachnospiraceae bacterium UBA1729
AATATGCTTACAGAACTTGCTAAGGAGCACAAGCTTTTAGTTTCAATGGAAGAAAATGTCCTTACTGGTGGTATGGGTGAACAGATTATTCAGTTTGCTGATGAAGCAAATCTGAATATTAAGGTTTTACCTGTGGCGCTTCCTGATGAGTATATAGAGCATGGTAATGTGGACGTACTTTATCATGAGGTAGGAATTGACCCTGAAAATATTGTTAAGAGAATTGTTTCAAAATACATAACTGTTAAATAATTAACTATGAAAAAAGAACGACTGGATATAATACTTGTAAATAAAGGACTGGCCACTTCAAGAGAAAAGGCCAAGGCAATTATCATGGCCGGAGATGTGTTTGTTAATGGTCAGAGAGAAGATAAAGCTGGCACCATGTTTGATATGGAGAAGATAGACAGTAATGAGATTTCTCTTGAGGTCAAAGGAGATGTCCTGCCCTTTGTCAGCAGAGGGGGATTAAAGCTTGACAAGGCTTTAAAATGCTTTGACCTGTCTGTGGATGGGAAAATCTGCATGGATATTGGAGCGTCAACCGGTGGATTTACAGACTGCATGCTTCAGAATGGGGCAAAAAAAGTCTATTCAATTGACGTGGGAAGAGGTCAGCTTGACTGGAAATTAAGAAGTGACGAAAGAGTTGTCTGTATGGAAAAGACCAATTTCAGATATCTCACCCATGAGGATTTGCCTGAAAGCCCTGATTTTGCAAGCTGTGATGTTTCTTTTATTTCCCTGTCTAAAATTCTTCCTGCAGCGGCAGATATTTTGCATGACAAGGCTCAGATGGTATGCCTTATCAAGCCACAGTTCGAAGCAGGTAAGGAAAAGGTTGGCAAGAAGGGGGTTGTCAGAGACCCACAGGTTCACAGAGAGGTTGTAGAGCAGGCTATAGGATATGCATATAGCAATGGATTTGAGCTGTTAGACCTTAGCTTTTCTCCTATCAGAGGTCCTGAGGGGAATATAGAATATCTGATGCATCTTGTTTTAAATAAGAACGATATTTCATCGGAAAATAACGCTATTATTCCTTCTGAAAAAATTGAAAGTATTGTAAATGAGGCACATGGAATATTATGAAAAACTTTTTTGTAATTACTAATCCATATAAAGATAGAGAATGTCATATTGCATTAAGAGTGATGGATATTCTGAAAAAACTTGGTGCCAATGCGGATTTTACAGACAAGGAAGGAGTGCCTGTTCCTGAGAATATTGACTGTGTAATTGTGATTGGTGGAGATGGAACTCTTGTCAGAGCATGTGAATCTCTGGAGGGCAGAAGTATTCACATATTAGGAATTAATGCAGGTACTTTGGGATTCTTAGCTGTAATAGAGGAAGAGGAAATAGAGGATAGTCTTAACAGACTTATTAATGACAATTATGGTACCGAAAGCAGAATGATGCTTGCTGGTTCTATAGTGCGTAATGGAAAGATTATTCATGAGGGTCTGGCACTAAATGATGTGGTAATAACCAGAAGCCAGTCAATGCAGATCTTGCATTATCATTTGTATGTTAATGGCCAGTTTATTAAGGGGTTTGATGCAGATGGAATTATTATTGCAACGCCCACTGGATCCACAGGATATAATCTGTCAGCAGGAGGACCTATTGTGGAACCAACTGCCAGATTATTACTTGTAACACCTATTTGCCCACACACTATTAATACCAGAAGTATTGTTTTGTCAGCAGAGGATGAAGTTACCATAGAGATGGTAACCGGATACAAAGAAAACGATACTCATGCAGAAGCAAATTTTGATGGTGCGGTAAGAGTCAGTCTGGATGAGGCGGATAGAATTGTTGTTAAGATGTCAGATGCTAATACCAGTTTGATACGCTTTTCAGAACATAATTTCCTGGAAACTGTACATAAAAAAATAATGTAATCTGTATAATTAGAGAGTAGGACCATGAAAAAAGAATCCAGACAAGAATTAATATTGCAATTGATAAAAAATAACCCAATAGGAACACAGGATGAGCTTGTGGAAGCATTGAAAGATGCCGGGGTTATTGCCACACAGTCTACTGTATCCAGAGATATTAGAGAATTGCAGTTGGGAAAGTCTGTGGTAGAGGGCCGTTTTATATATAAGGCCCCAATAGTATTTCCTAAGAACCAGTCTCAAAACGTAAGATATGGAGATGTGTTGGGAGCTGGGCTGACCAGTGTGGTAGTGAC
>DCIJ01000002.1:2228-2572 GCA_002315945.1 Lachnospiraceae bacterium UBA1729
AAGGAACTACTGGTTGTCAGGACAGTATCAGGAATGGCTATGGCTGTTGCTGCTGCAATTGATGCGCTGGATCTAAAAGAAATAGCCGGTACAATAGCCGGCGATGACACAATAATGATTGCTCTGGCTCAGGATGGAGACAGAGATTATGTTTTAAAGAAGATAGAGGAGCTTAAACGAAGATAGAATATGCTCATTAATTTACATGTAAAAAATTTGGCTTTAATTGATGATATTGAAGTAGATTTTGGAAATGGCTTAAATATTTTTACTGGTGAGACAGGTGCCGGTAAATCTATGCTTATTGGTTCAGTTCTATTAGCCCTTGGTAAAAAAGCTGATAA
>DCIJ01000002.1:2661-3041 GCA_002315945.1 Lachnospiraceae bacterium UBA1729
AAAGAAATGGGATTTTTCACTGAAGAGGATGGCACTATTGCGGTTTCAAGAAAAATTACTGCTTCAAGAACTACTGCAAGAGTAGGGGGAGAAAGCGTTAATATGTCCGAACTTCAGGAGATAACTGGTCTTTTGATGGATGTCTATGGACAAAATGAGCACCAGTCCCTGACAAAGGCTTCCGTTCAGTTAGATATTCTGGACGAATATGCCAAAAATGAAACTGGCAGGGTGTTAGATGACCTGAAAAAGAATTACTCCGAATATAAAGCCTGTCTAAAAGAATATGAAGACAACTGTCTGGATGAAACAGAACTGGCTAAAAAGAAAGATTATCTTGAATATGAAATTGCTCAGATAGAAAATGCCAATCTAAAGCC
>DCIJ01000067.1 GCA_002315945.1 Lachnospiraceae bacterium UBA1729
GTTATCCTTCTTGGTACTTCTGTAGGTGCTACAACATCTGCTGAAGCATTCCTGAACATGGCAACAATTAAAATCGTAGTTCTTGGTCTGATTGCTTTCGCATTTGGTACCTGGGCAGGCGTTATGTTTGGTAAGATTATGTGCATCGCTACTGGTGGAAAGGTTAATCCTCTTATCGGTTCTGCTGGTGTATCAGCTGTTCCTATGGCAGCTCGTGTATCACAGAAGGTTGGTGCAGAGGCAGATCCTACTAACTTCCTGCTGATGCATGCTATGGGTCCTAACGTTGCTGGTGTTATTGGTACAGCTGTTGCAGCTGGTACCTTCATGGCAGTATTTGGAATCATGTGATGCAAAAGAGTTAGTATTTGCGGATTAGGACAAAGGACAGACAGTTTGCATGCTTGCATGCAAAACTGAATGGACATTGTCCGTACCTGCGAAGCAGGAACCGCAAGGACATAAGCATTTTTAGTCGCGTAGCGACGGTAAGTGGCATGGCCACGTAAAATGCGCATGGTTTGCGGTGAATCCGCAACAGGTTGAAAAATAATAAAATTTGGAGGAAAAATAAAATGGCTGATACAGTAAAAAAGCCCGTAGGTATTATGGAGACCGTTCTTCGTGATGCACATCAGTCTCTGATTGCAACCAGAATGCCTACCGAGAAAATGCTTCCCATTATTGATACAATGGATAAAGTCGGCTATCACGCAGTAGAGTGCTGGGGTGGTGCTACATTTGATGCTTCTCTTCGTTTCCTTAAGGAAGATCCCTGGGAGAGACTTAGAAAGCTTCGTGATGGATTCAAGAATACAAAGCTTCAGATGTTATTCCGTGGACAGAATATCCTTGGATATCGTCCTTACGCTGATGACGTTGTATATGCTTTCGTTGAGAAATCAATCGCAAACGGTATTGATGTAATCAGAATTTTTGACTGCTTAAATGATATTCGTAACCTTCAGGCAGCAGTAGATGCTACCAACAAGATTAAGAAGCAGGAAGGCAGAGGTGAGTCTCAGATTGCTCTTTCTTACACACTTGGTGATGCTTATACTATGGAGTATTGGGCAGACATGGCTAAGAAGATTGAGGAGATGGGTGCTGACTCTATCTGTATCAAGGATATGGCTGGTCTGTTAGTTCCTTACAAGGCAGAAGAGCTTGTTAAGACACTTAAGGAAAGCACAAAGCTTCCTATCCAGCTCCATACACACTACACTTCAGGTGTAGCTTCAATGACATACCTTAAGGCTGTTGAAGCTGGTGTTGACGTAATCGACTGTGCAATTTCACCTTTTGCACTTGGTACATCACAGCCTGCAACAGAAGTTATGGTTGAGACATTCAAGGGTACTGCATATGACACAGGTTATGATCAGGCAATCCTTGCTCAGATCGCTGACTACTTCCGTCCTTACAGAGAAGAGTGCATCGAGTCTGGTCTCATGAGCACCAAGGTTCTTGGTGTTAACATTAACACTCTTAGATATCAGGTTCCCGGCGGTATGCTTTCTAACATGGTTAGCCAGTTGAAAGAGCAGAAGGCTGAAGACAAATATCAGGATGTATTGGAAGAAATCCCAAGAGTTCGTAAGGACTGTGGCGAGCCTCCTCTTGTTACACCTTCATCACAGATCGTTGGTACACAGGCTGTATTCAACGTACTTATGGGTGAGAGATACAAGATGGCTACTGGCGAGTTCAAGGATCTGTTACGTGGTAACTATGGACAGACAGTTAAGCCTATGAGCGAGGAAGTTATCGCTAAGGTTATTCCTGGTGAGAAGAGAAGTACAGCTCGTTCTGCAGAAGCTACTGGACATACAGAGCCCGAGCTTGCAGGTATCGAAGCAGAGATGAAGGAATACAAGCAGAGCGAAGAAGACGTATTGTCATACGCACTGTTCCCTCAGGTTGCTGTTGACTACTTCAAGTATCGTCAGGCACAGCAGGAAAAGGTTGACCTTGGTGTTGCAGATACTAAGAATGCAGCTTACCCTGTATAATTGAAAGCTTTTATAGTAAGTATCTAATAAAAAAGTTCCGATGGTTTTTCATCGGAACTTTTTTTATCTTTTGATATAACAGTTTTTCAACATAGATGAAAGTATTCCCTTTTGGATATATATCTATTATATTCAGAATATAATATAATAAATGAAGTAACTGTTGATAAAAGATGAAAAGTCAGGTCCTATTTTTGGGGAAGAGTCTGGTTAAAAGAAAAATAAAAATAGGTATTCCATATGAGAAGAAAAGAATTCTGAAGAGAGCGAGGTGAGAGGCTATGATAGAAATCAGTATAAATGAAATTGAAAATATTTTAATTGGACAGGTGGAAAATGCGGAAGACGCCACTGGATGCACAGTGTTCGTATCAAAGATAGGTATGCCTGCCGGACTAGATGTCAGGGGTGGTGGTCCTGCTTCCAGGGAGTCAGAGCTACTCAAACCTACTGCCTCAGCTGAAATTATTCATGCTGTAGTGCTGGGCGGTGGAAGTGCATATGGACTTGATGCGGCTGGAGGAGTTATGCAGTGCCTCAAGGAAAATGACATCGGCTTTGATGTGGCGGTAACAAAGGTTCCTTTAGTTGTGCAGTCAGATTTATTTGATCTTACTGTAGCCAGTGCAGATGCATATCCAGATAAAAAAATGGGTTATGAGGCGGCAAAGATTGCGCTTGAAGGTGGCAACTATAAAGACGGAAATTTCGGCGCAGGATGTGGGGCTACAGTTGGAAAATGGAATGGTATGGACACCTGCATGAAATCCGGAATTGGAAGCTATGCCCTTAAAATAGGAGAATTAAAAGTTGGTGCTGTAGTAGCAGTGAATGCTCTTGGAGATATATTTGACTATAGAACAGGGACCAAGATTGCAGGTTTGTTAAATAAAGACAGAACCGGATTTGATGATACTGAAGAGCTGATGTACAAAAAAACAAGCATAGTAGAGAATAAATATACCGGGAATACAACTATAGCGGTGATTATGACTAATGCAAAGTTTGATAAAACAAAGCTTTGCAAGATAGCTGCCATGGGACATGATGGTTATGCACGCTCTATCAGACCTATACACACTTCGGCAGATGGAGACAGTATTTATGCTGTGTCTACAGGAGAAGTCAGTGCAGATATAGATGTGGTTGGTACATTAGCTTCAAGGGTTATTTCCGAGGCAATAATAAGAGCGGTAGAAAATGCAGATGCTGCTTATGGATATCCGTCAATAAAAAGTATAAGAGGTAATCACTAATATGAAAAAAATTCAAATTACAATAATGACAGTAATAATGTTTGCATTGGTTTTTTCGATGCCAGTATTGGCTAAGAGTAATAACAAGCAAATCGTTCCCGAATTTTTGGAGCCAGGAGATACAATTGCAATTACTTCGCCGGCAGCATCCAGAGTAAGTGAAACAAAGGCTGTAATAGATCGCCTTAAAAACAACGGATATAATGTGCTGATTGGAGAAACCAATGGAACCAAGTATGGATATTTTGCAGGAACAGATGCTCAGAGGGCAGCTGAGCTTAATGACTTTTTTGCAAATCCAGATGTGGATGCAATCCTGTGCATGCGCGGCGGATATGGATGCTCCAGAATCCTTGACCTGATTGATTATGATCTGATTAAAAAGAATCCAAAGCTGCTGATTGGTTTTAGTGATATTACAGCACTGCATGCTGCAATTCAAAAAGAGACCGGAATTACCACAATTCATGGCCCTGTGATCAGTACTCTTGCCAAAGCAACTGACTACACCTGGAATGAGTTCCTGGCAGGAATAAAAGGAGATCTCAAGGCTGGTCCAGTAAATCTTCCAAATGGATACGCACTTAAGACTATTACTCCAGGCACTGCAACAGGTAGGCTTGTGGGAGGTAATCTGACTGTACTTATGTCATTGATGGGCACCAAGTATGAACCTGATTTTGAAGATGCAATTTTATTTGTTGAGGATGTTGGTGAAGCGGGCTACAGAATAGACAGAATGATGTATCAGCTGTACCAGAGTGGATCCCTGGATAAGGTAAAAGGAATTGTATTTGGCGAATTTGTAGACTGTGAGGCTGCCATAGATACAGAATCCATAATGCAGTACTATGGAGCGCTGGTAAACAAGCCCTGTATAAAAGGTATGTCTATAGGCCATGGAGTGAATAATGCATTTATTCCTATAGGAGCGCAAGCAACCATCCAGGCCAATGAAGATGGTAGTGCAGTCTTTGCAATAAATTACTAAAGTGAAGAAAATTTGACATTCTTAAAAAAATGTATTTTAATTAGCCCTATGTTTTTGGATATGATGAGTGGGGCATTATATCCAAAATATGGGGATTATGAAAAAGAGGTGTCAAATTTGAAAAGAAAAATTAATAGAAAATTATTGCTGCCATGTATAGTCGTTGGAGGAGCCTGGATTTATTTTTGCATAAAAATAGTACTTCCAATAGTAGTAGCCATGGGGACGATATTATTTGGTTCTGCACTTGAAAAACCAGTAGTTGTTACTGATATCGAGGATTACCAGAATTACAGTAAATATATAGGTGAGGAAGCTGACAGGGAGTGCGCAGGATTCTATAGTGACCAATTAGCGGTATTTCCCGAAAAACTAACAGGGGAGGTCAGAGAATTCAAGCATGTATATTACAATCCCTTTGATCCACAGGTAGTATCCTATCTGACAGTCAAATATGATGACGACGAATATAATAAAGAGTTGAACAGACTGAAAACAGTTGGAAGTGAAGATTATATTGGATACTATAGCGTGACCGGAAAACCGAATGGATACAATATGGTAGCTATGGATTCGGATGAGTACCATGGATTCTGTTATGGAATTACACCTGAAACAGAGGATAATACAATTACCTATGTGGGAATATTGTTTTGCAATTATTTTCTGGATTTAAATATTAACAAGTATTTGCCGGAAAAGTATTTGCTTACGGGCTTTGACGCGACTATGGATAATCCATATAAAAAAGAAATGATGAGAAAGAAGTAGTGTAAGCTGAAACTGTTGGAAATTCTATGAAAAAACTTGTTTGTAAATTATTAAAGTTCATTATTACTTTGACTGGAGCATTACTACTGCTTATTATCGCAGGAGTTGTTGTACTAAAGATTTATCATGAGATGGCTTCTGCCACTTTTGAAAAAAATAAAAAAGGTGCATATGGCCGTATAATTGCCCTTGATAATGGGGATGAAATGAATATCTGTGAGTATGGAGAGGGGGACGAGGTACTGGTTGTAATGCCTGGACTTGGTTCTGTCGCACCAGGGCTGGAATATAAGCACCTGGCGGAGGAGCTTTCAGATACATATAAGGTAGTTGTAGTGGAGCCATTTGGTTATGGCTTAAGCGACATTACAGATATGGAAAGAACAGATGAATCCATATGCAGTGAAATACATGAGGCATTGAACAAGGCTGGTTATGACAGCTTTGACTTGATGGCTCATTCCATCTCAGCTGTATATGCAATAACATATTTGAGAACATATCCCCATGAGGTTAAGAGCTTTATCGGAATAGACCCATCTGTCCCGGAACAGATTATGAATAGTCAGACAGATGACCTATCAGCATATAAAATTGGAAATCTTATTACTAGATTAGGAATAACAAGGGCATTATGTGCTTTATCTTCAGATGAAGGGGTAATACTTCCGGGTATGGACCAGTACCTGAGCCCTGAAGAAAAAACAATATATAGAAGTCTGGCAGCCAGCAGAACCTGTAACAGAAATGTGGTGAATGAGGTTAAGAATATAAGAAATAATTTTGAGGATAATTTTGGATATAAATATCCTGAAGGACTTGATGTTCATATTTTTCTTTCAAAGGAAACCTGTAATATTGAGGCTGATTGGGAAGTGCTGCATAGGAATATGCTTTCTGACAGCCAACAGGGTGCAATAAAGATTCTGGATGGAAGTCATTATCTTCATCTGACATGTCCAGATGAGTTGGTTACTGAGATAAGGCAGATAAAAAATAATGAAATAAAATAATAATAAATAAGTATTGACAGACAACTATGGAAGTGGTAGACTATCATTCGTTGAGTCGGAAATGACTAAATAAATGCGCGAGTGGCTCAGTTGGTGGAGCACGACCTTGCCAAGGTCGGGGTCGCGGGTTCGAGTCCCGTCTCGCGCTCGATAACAAGAAAAGAGTATCCATTTGGATGCTCTTTTTTTGTTATCGAGTACTTTAATCGAGACGGGACGACCTGTCACGTGAACGAAGTGAGCGTGACATTTCCTTGTAACCCGTCTCGCGCTCCCAGAAATCTCCAGAGGAGATTTCTAGATCCCAAGGAATCCTCCCGCAAGCGGGTCCCTCCTTGGGATAGTGGTACGCGGGTTCGAGTCCCGTCTCGCGAACGAAGTGAGCGTGACATTTCCTTGTAACCCGTCTCGCGCTCAAAAGGACATCCAAATGGATGTCCTTTTTGTTGTTCAAGGAGCAGGATGGGACATCCTGCTACCAGAAGAGTATGATACATACCTTATGAATGGCCGTGATAAGGAGGCTTATAGAAATAAAGGTTTTAGAGCAACTTCGAATTCCTGGTGTGGGATTGATATCGCAGAACCTTGCAGATCAGCATGTTTCGGGAATAACCGAAATGTCATATAGAGAGTGTGCGTCCAAGATAACAGTCATGACTGGACAGTCGATAAGCCCGATGGAGATATGGAAAACAATACAGGCACTTGGAGAAAAGGTCTGTGAGGAAGAACAAGAACTCGTAAAGGCTCATAAGGCTGGAAAAGTCCAAGGTGAAACAGTAACTCCG
>DCIJ01000052.1:0-3633 GCA_002315945.1 Lachnospiraceae bacterium UBA1729
AAAACAACTGTACTGCTAAATTGGAGAAAAATGAATTATCTGTGGCAGGTACATTAATAGATATTACTTCATCAAGACAGAATGCTATTAGAAAAGTAAATGAAGAACTTATCAATATGTATTGGGAAGTCGGCAGATATTTAAGTGATGAGTCTAATAAAAAGACGTTTGGAGACGGTTATATTGATTCTATATCTAGTGAGATTCAAAATGCTTTCCCCGGTATAAAAGGATTTAATAGGCGTGGCTTATATAGAATGAAGCAGTTTTATGATACTTATAGAGATGACGAATTTGTGTCAGCACTGCTGACACAAATAAGCTGGACAAATCATTTATTAATAATGTCTAAGTCAAAAACTGATGAAGAAAGACATTTTTACATGGCATTGTGTGTGAAAGAATCATATTCATCAAGAGAACTTGAACGGCAGATGGATAGTGGATACTATGAGAGATATATGCTTTCGAAAGAAAAAATATTGCCTGAACCAATTCAAAAGTTAAAGGAAAATCCATTCTTAGATTCTTATGTTATTGAATTCTTGGACTTACCAATGAATTTTAAAGAATCAGACCTAAGAAAAGGTCTGATCCAAAACATGAAAGATTTTATTCTGGAAGTTGGGAAAGATTTTACTTTTATTGATGAAGAATTCAAGGTGCAAGTAGGTGGCGACGATTATAGAATAGATCTTTTGTTTTATCATAGAGGTTTGCAATGTCTAGTTGCCTTTGAATTGAAGATAGGTAAGTTTAAGCCAGAATATATTTCAAAAATGGATTTTTATTTGGAAGCATTGGATAGGCAAAACAAGAAAGAAAATGAAAATCCTAGTGTTGGAATGATACTATGTGCTTCAAAAGATGATGAAGTTGTGGAATATGCAATGAGTAGAACAATGTCTCCTATGATGGTTGCAGAATATCAATTGCAATTGCCTGACAAAGAGATATTACAGAGAAAATTGCAGGAATTAATAAATATTCCATTGATAGAAGAATAAAAAGAACTTGTTCGACCGTGTCGAGCAAATTCCAGTTTCTGTAAATAATGGACATGTTGCTGTATTGATAAGTGGTGAGATCTCGTGCTGTACGACAGAGATATCAGGGAGTATCTGTTTGAATTTTTAGATACTACCTATGGAAAAAACCGAATAATAGAAGAAAAGCAGATTGGAAAATCCAGGGCTGACGTGATGATGGTTACAGAGGATGCCCTGTGGGGAATTGAAATAAAAAGCGATGCAGATACCTATGCAAGACTTGATCGTCAGGTAAAGGATTACAATCGCTTTTTTGATTACAATATTGCGGTGGTTGGGGCCAGCCATGCTCAGAGCATCGAAGATCATGTGCCCGATTACTGGGGGATTATTACTGTTGAAGAGCCCTCTGCCAGTGGGATTCCTGCCAGTGAAATTACCGCCAGCGAGCCCTCTGCCAGTGGTATCCCCGACCTGTATCTCATGCGGATGCCTCAGAGAAATCCCAAGAGAGAGAAGGCGGTGCTCTTTAGAAACCAGGTCTCCTTCTTATGGCGCCCTGAACTTGCCAATATACAAAAGATTAACGGTATGCACAAATATGCATCTCTAAGTAAAGCTAATCTCATTAAGAAAATAATAGATACAGTTCCGCAGGACGAATTAAAGAGACAGGTTTGTGATGAACTGATGCAGCGGGATTACACAACCATCGCTGCAGTGCTGGAAGAGTATAGAAACTCTCATGGTAAGAAAAAATAGTGTTATTGAAAAGAAAACGTGACAAAAAATATAGTTATGGATAAAAAAAGAAATTACAAGCTTGGAATAATATGTATAATCTGCTCAGCCTTCTGCTTTGCTTTGATGAATCTGTTCATCAGGCTGTCAGGGGATGTTCCCACTATGCAGAAGTGCTTTTTTAGAAATTTTTTTGCATTTGTTATTTCAGCAATTGCGCTACTTAAATCAGGCACCAAACTGAAGATAGGACAGGGAAACCTTAGGTATCTGGTGGGAAGAGCAGTGGCAGGCTGCGTTGGAATGATTTGCAATTTTTACGCAGTTGATCACATGGCAATTTCAGATGCAGCTATTTTGAACAAGTTGTCTCCTTTTTTTGCTCTGATTATTTCCATTTTTTTACTAAAGGAGATTCCAAATCTGTTTGAATGGAGCACAATTTTTGTAGTATTTTTTGGAGCCCTGTTTGTAGTCAAACCATCCTTCAGCTTTGAAACCATTCCGGCCATTGCTGGTGTGATAGGCGGATTGGGAGCAGGAACAGCCTATGCCTTTGTAAGGAAATTAGGTATCAGAGGAGAAAATAGCATGATAATAGTGGCTTTTTTCTCAGCCTTTACAACCCTAATGCTTGCTCCAAATCTGATTTTTAATTATGCAGCTATGGAGCCTATGCAGTGGTTCTATTTGGTATTGACAGGTACGGCAGCGGCCGGGGGACAGATATTTATTACTAAAGCCTATTCCTACGCACCGGCCAAAGAAATATCGGTATATGATTTTTCAATTGTTCTATTTACGGCAATTCTGGGCTTTACATTCCTGGGACAGGTTCCTGATATCTGGAGTGTGATTGGGTACATCATTATCATAGGAACTTCAGTCGTTAAGTGGTACTACACTGTAAAAAAGCAGGATTAATACATGGCTAAAACCAAGTCCAGGATTAATACATGTCCTTTACAAAATCCAGGAAAGTGCTGGCTACATGGGACAGACTTCTGTGCTTGCTCCACACAAGGATGTAGGAGGCCTCAGGGGTTGGATTAATTAATTTCTTGATTATTACTTCGTCCATCTTTGCATTGTCTGCAGCGGAAGCGGGATAGATTGTAATTCCAAGCCCTTTTCTTGCCAGCTCGCAGGCCGTATTCATGTGGGCCATGCGGCAGCGGACAGTAGGCATTTTTTTAGAGTCTTTGAACCATCCGGCTATTTCCTCAAGTCTGGAGGAACGGGAGGGGATAATCAGCTCCTGGTTCGCCAGCTGATCCATGGAAATCGTGTCCTCGGGCAGAAAAGCCAGGGGGTTACTCTTGGGAATTATTGCCACCCAGTCTTCCTTATGTACAGTTATACTCTCCAGGCCAACACCATTGTGAGGCTCCATAATTATGGCAACATCGCACAGGCCGTTCATTATGCGGGCGGCGATATCATCAGAATTTCCAGTCCAGATATTATACTGGACATGGGGATTTTTTTTATTGAATTCAGCAATCCAGTCAGTAAGCAGGGACGGGCCCTTGCCCTCAACAGAAGCCAGGTTGATGGTTCCCTGCAGTCCATGCTTCAATTCTCTGACTTCGGTGGTAGACTGGTCCACCAGGGTCAGCACCTGAAGGGCATACTGCTTGAAGAGCAGACCCTCATCTGTCAGGGACATGGCATGTCTCTTTCTATTAAAAAGTGTAACACCTAATTCCTCCTCCAGGTCCTGAATCTGTCGCGATAAGGGCGGCTGGGCAATACATAATTTGTCTGCAGCCTTGGTAAAGTTCATTTCTTCTGCTACTGCTAAAAAATATCGTATGTGTCTAAGTTCCATGCTGTTACCTCTCTGATTTCTGGGATGTTGGGCTTACAGATTTCCCTACTAATTGCACGATTTCTGTAAGCA
>DCIJ01000052.1:3764-6867 GCA_002315945.1 Lachnospiraceae bacterium UBA1729
ATTTCTGTAAGCATAGTCCTAAAAACTGGGACAAGTGTTTACAGAATTATCATATAAATGGTCATTTCTGTAAAAATCATAAGAACTTGACTAGGATTTTAGGAGATTTGCCATTTGTAATACGTAGTCAAAGCCCGTTACAGATTGATTTGAGGAATGGTTAACTTTGATGCGTAGTAAATTGGCGCTCGCTACTAAATCCCATCCTCTTTGATTTTTATACAAAAATATTATAACCTTCCAACAATACTTTCAAGGTATAATATTGGCTAAAAACAGAAACAATCCAAGACAATACAGGCCCAAAACAGAAACAATGAAAAACAGTTGTAAAAAAGGCGTGAAACAACTAAAATTAAGTGGTAATAATTTTTTCTCCGGGGTCAATTGTAGGAGGTATTTTTATGAAGGTTACAGGTACAAGATATTCAAAGCAGGAGCGGGACCAGCTTAGACTGGAGCTGGGACTAAAACAACAGTTAGTTAAGGATAAAAAGCTGCCGGTGATAGTTCTTCTGGAAGGCTATTCAGCAGCAGGCAAGGGTAGTGCCATCTCTGGAATAATCAAGAGAATGGACCCCAGATTTTTCAAGGTTTACAACATGGACTATATCAGTGAAGAGGAGTGGAAGCATCCCTTCCTCTGGAGATATGCCATCAAAATGCCTGAAAATGGCCAGTTCACATTTTATGATGGAGGCTATGTAGATGAAGTTGCCAAGGATTATCTTGGTAACATTATCAACCGCAAGGAATTCAAGAAAAAAGTCAGAACCATAGCAGATTACGAAAGAAGCATGAATGATAACGGTTATCTGTTCGTAAAAATCTTTCTGAATGTCTCCAAGGAGGAGCAGAAGGCCCGCCTGGATGCCCTGATGGAAAAAAAGAGAACCAGATGGCGTGTAACAGAGGATGACCTGTGGCAGAATGATGACTACAAGGAATTTGCTGAGACCTATGGCTATATACTGGACAAGACTGATTCTGAATTTGCGCCCTGGCATGTAATTGAGAATGTAAATGAAAAAGACACTGAGTGCGATATTATTTCCATTATCAACAGTGCCATTGACCATAGAATTGCCAAAGATGAGGCAACGAACAAGGTTCATCCCCTTGTGGAAAATGAGTTTGAACTGGTAGGACTGGAAGCAGATACTGGCATCCCTTATGTGGAAGGGGAGAAGCAGCTAGGCCTGATTTCCCTTGATAACAAGGTGCTTTCGGACGAAGAATACAGGGAAAAACTTAAGAAATTAACCAAGAAACTTAAGAAGCTTCATTACAAGCTCTATGCCAACAGAATACCTCTGATTATTGCATATGAGGGTTGGGATGCTGCCGGCAAAGGTGGTAATATCAAGCGAGTTGCCGGGGCACTGGATGCCAGAGGCTATGAGGTATTTCCAATTGCCAGCCCCAGCCCTGGTGAGAAGGCAAGGCATTTCCTGTACAGATTCTACACCAGACTTCCCAAGTTTGGTCATGTGGCAATCTTTGACAGGACCTGGTATGGAAGAGTAATGGTTGAGAGACTTGAGGGCTTTTGCAGTGAGAACGACTGGCAAAGAGCTTTCAATGAAATCAATGAGTTTGAGAGGGATCTGACCAATGAGGATGCCATCCTCATCAAGTTCTGGGTTCATATTGACAAGGATACCCAGCTGGCCAGATTTACCGACAGGCAGAATACTCCTGAGAAGCAGTGGAAGATTACTGATGAGGACTGGCGAAACCGTGACAAGTGGGATCAGTATGAGGAAGCTTTAGAGGATATGATTCAAAAAACCAGTACTTCATTCGCTCCCTGGAGAATCCTTGAAGCCAATGATAAAAAGTATGCCAGAATCAAGGCCCTTGAAATAATTGTAGAAGAGATAGAAAAGCGAATTTAATTATGCTTAAGACTTTTGAATATTTGGTAACCGGTCTTCCTGTGAAGGCCGGTTATTATACTGAAGATATTGAAGAAATTTTTATTCCTTTTTTGAAAAAACTGACTGAGTTGCAGAAGAAAAAGGGAACTCGAATTATTGCATATTTTGCTGCACCGCCAGGGTTGGGTAAATCGACCCTGGTTACTTTTTTGGAAGAGCTTTCCAAACAGACAGAAGGGGTCAAGCCCATTCAGTCAATAGGTATGGATGGCTTCCATTATTTTGCCGAATATTTGAAGAGCCACACTGTTATAAGAGATGGGCAGGAGATACTTTTAGATAAAATCAAAGGTTCTCCAGAGTCCTTTGACGTGGACAGGCTGGGGGAATTCCTAAGGAGACTTCAGACTGAAAAAGTGGTCAGCTTTCCGGCCTACGACAGGTCATTGCATGATGTGGTGAATGATGCCTATGTGGTGGACGGTGACATTGTCCTGATGGAAGGAAATTATCTGCTATTAGAGGATGAAAGATGGAAGCCTCTGAGACAGTTCGCTGATTACACGGCTTTTGCCTATACGGACATTGAGGTGTTGAAGCCCAGGCTGATTGCCAGAAAACTCAACAAGGGGATTACCTATGAGGAGGCGGAGTCCTTTTTTGAGTATAGTGATGGCAGAAATGCCAGACTGGTGCTGTCCAAAATACCAGAGGCCGATCTGTGCCTGGAGTGTATAGAGGGCAGATGGATAAGAAGATAGTTAGGGAGTTTTAGGAGATTATGAAAAAATTTGTAGGTGTTTTTTGTGTGTCATTATTTATTATTGTTGCCATCGGCATAGTGGTGATGGGTGTAAGGGATCTGAAGAGCTTTGGCAATCCCTTTAAAAAAGAAGCCGGTGCAAATACAATCAAGACTGAGCTGGTCAAGTCCACTGCCTCTGCTGCAATCAGCGCTGCAGTTGGCAAGGATGTGGATGTTAAGACTTTTATTGAGGAAAGAGTAAGCGAGGAAGATGCTGCCTTTATTAATGAACTGATTGAAGAAAAGGTTGACGTGGAAACTGTGGCAGAAATCATGGAAAGCTACAAGGAGGAAGGAAACATTTCTCCGGATACTGTGGTGGAGATGTCTGACAAGTTTTCAGATGAGGAGAAGGAGCGTATTAAGGATTTAGCCAAGGAATATGGTCCGGAATTCGCAGATTTTATCCAGGAGCAGT
>DCIJ01000052.1:6900-18303 GCA_002315945.1 Lachnospiraceae bacterium UBA1729
ACAAATGAGCAAAGACAGATATATTGATGGCAAGGTTCTGATATTTGATTTGGATGGAACAATTCTTGATACCCTGAAGGATTTGTACGAGGCATGCAACTATGCACTCGATGCCCATGGATTTCCCACAAGAACCATGGACGAGGTACGCAGATTTGTAGGAAATGGTCTGGCCAGACTTGTAGAGCTGGCGGCTCCGGAGGGAACAGATGAGGTGGTAAGAGCCCAGGTACTGGCAAGCCTTAAGGAATTCTATGGAATCCACTGTAATGATAATACCGGTCCTTATCCTGGTATTATGGATCTGCTGAAGGAACTGAAAAAACAGGGCTTTAGAATGGCCGTGGTTTCTAACAAAATAAATAGCGCTGTTGGTGAATTATGTAAACTTCACTTTGACGGAATATTTAATTTTTATATGGGCGAGATGGATGGAATCAAACGTAAGCCCGCTCCTGATATGGTTTGGAAAGCGTTGGAACATTTTGGGGTATCCAAAGAGCAGGCCATCTACATTGGCGATTCTGAAGTGGATCTGTTGACAGCGGCTAACTCTGAGCTCCCCTGTATTACTGTGACCTGGGGCTTTAGAGACAGGGAGTTGCTTTTGGAAAAAGGGGCCAGCATACTGGTTAATTCTCCTGAGGAAATATTGAAGTTATGATGAAAACACAGCAGGAGTTTACATAAGTGAAGGAAAATATAAAAGGATTTACTTCCAACCAATTAAAAATGGTGGCAATTATTGCCATGACTATAGACCATGCGACCAGTGTCCTGTGGCCAGGCTATCACTATGAGTGGTGGATTATTTTATTACATCTGATAGGACGACTGACAGCCCCCACCATGTGGTTTTTTGTAGTAGAAGGTTATTATCATACAAAAAATCTCAAAAAATATATCACCAGACTGTTTGTCTTTTCAGTGCCGGCACATTTTGCATATAATTTCTGCTTTGGAATACCATTTATTCCCTGCAAGACCACAATATTTAATCAGACCAGTGTTATGTGGGCTCTGGCATGGGGTGTAGTGGCACTGTGTGTTGATGACAGTAAAAAGCTTAAGGGATGGCAGAAATTAATACTTACAATATTAATCTGTATAGTGACCTTCCCTGCGGACTGGAGCAGCATCGCAGTGCTGTGTATTATTGGAATCAAACGGTTCAGAGGCAATCTGAACCGTCAGATGATAGAAGTAATGGTGTACGTATTTTTCTACTCTGTAGTATATGTACTAAATGTTGATCCCGTATTTGGAGTACTTCAGATGGGTGTAGTTATTGTGTATCCATTTATCAAGCTGTACAACGGTAAGAGGGGCGATGCCAAATTCATGAAGTGGTTCTTCTATCTGTATTATTGTGCACATCTGGCACTCTTAGGTCTGCTGCGCCTGTATCTGCATGGAAATATAGCTGTAATAGTAGGGGGCTGATGCAGCACCAGCCGCCGGCAGGATATACATCAGCCGCCGGCAGAAACTGCAGCTGTCATTCGCATAATTCTCAGGCGATTGCCATGCGGGCACTCCTTGCGAAGGTAATATGATAATAAACCGCATTGATAGTTGCTCTGATACTTTCATCTATAAAAATTGTCAGATAGATACCGATTATTCCAACGCCCAGATATTTTATGAAGAAGAAGGAACAGCTGATTACCAGTATGGATCCTATTATCTGGGAAAAAAGCATAAAGCCTGTGTGGCCATGGGCCCTGATTCCACTTCCAACTGAGATGTTAAGGGACTTGGGAATCAGCAGAACGGCTGTAAGCAGCAGGTAGGGCAGGGCTGTTTCTATAATTTCTCTATCCTGGGAAAAGAAGCCAAGTATCTGCCTGCCTCCTAGCAGGAAGATTATTGCGCACACCATAACGGTTACCAGGTTAATCATGATGCCATATCTGTAATAGCGGTGTATGAGTTCCCTGCTTCCGGCACCAATGGCCTGTCCAATCAGGGTCATTACGGCACGACCAATTCCTGTGAAGATGGCATACAGAATTATTTCCATACCAAAGGTAAGGGTGTAGACAGCCATGCTTTTATAACTAAGGGAATTGAGCAGGGCAATCAAAACCAGATTGGATGCATTCCAGGTGTAGTTTTCGATGGCTGTAGGCAGTCCGATTTTTACAATTTCTTTAAAATATACAAGCTTAATTTCAAGTTCTTTTGAATCAAAAATATCTTTCCATTTATATGCACAATAGATAATCAGTCCTATGGAAGAAATCAGATTGGCTAAAAGGGTACCTACTGCGGCACCTTCAATATTCATGGGGCTAAAGCCCAGCTTTCCAAAGATTAATACATAGGAAATTATTATATTGAAAAATACCTTGATCATGCTGGCCACCATAATGGGGCGTGTGTTTCCAATTCCCTGGAGCATAGCCTGAATGGAGGCGTCAATACCTAACAGCAGGAGAGTGCCTGAGCATATCCTGATATAGGTAGCACTGTCTGACAGGATAATAGGGTCCACCTGCATGACCTTCAGCAGGGGATTGGTTGCGAAAAACCAGATAAAAAATATGCCTATACTCAGCAGATTGCTGTATAGCATGGAACTGAGGGTATATTTCTGAACCTGCTCCTTGTTACCAGCGCCCCATAGTCTGGCTACTATAATTATAAGTCCGGTCTGGAGGGCTACCACCAGATCAAGAGTGGGACAGTAGGGGAACTGGGCGGCGCCAAGAGCCGAGATATATTTTACATCCAGATTTCCAAGGAAAGCCTTGTCAGTCAGGGATTGAAGTTGAAAAACAATTCCCTGTATAATGATGGGTAGGGCAATCAGTCGTATCTGTGACAGTACCGACTGGGACCTAACTGACTGGATCGTAGAATTTGATGACTGGGTCTGGGACCGGGTGCTTAAATTATTTTTTTTTGAGTTCATTTTGTACTCCTGTCTATGAAAAAATTTGAATATGTGTTAAAATGCAACTTATTAAAGTGACTTTATAAAGTGATTTTATTTTTATCACTGCTAAATCACTCTGTCAATAGTAAATTTATTTTTATGGTGAAAAAAATGAAAAATGGCGAGAGCATTCCTGCCCATCTGGAGCAGGTGAAGGAAAAGAATAAAAAGTTAATTAGAAATATGATTAGAAAAAATCCGGGGATTGCCAAGTCCTTACTGGCAAAAGAATCCGGACTAAGCGTGCCTACTGTCACCTCAGCCATCAGAGAGCTGGAGGAGGAGGGCCTGATTATTGAGATGGAGGGCCCCTCCAGAGGGGGCAGGCCAGGTGCTGTCTATAGTCTGAACAGGGATTATCAGGATATTATCTGTGCCAATCTCTCGGATGATTACTTTTTTATGACTGTATATGATTATCAGGGCAATACTGTGGGAAATGGCAGGAGAGAAGTTTCAAAAGAACTGAGTCTGGATGAATTGCTGAAGCTGGTGCTGGAATGCTATTGGGAATGCAAGGGAGCGGGAAGTGATAGTGCAGCTAGTGGCGATTCTGCAGCTGGTGGCGATAGTGCAACTGGCAGCATCTGCGCAGTTAAGACAATTGTGCTGGGGATTCCCGGAATTGCTGTTCAGGGGGTGGTCAGACATCTGCCTATTTTCCCCAGGCTAAAAGGGGGCAACCTCATTGAAAAGCTGCACGGAATATTTGATGCAGAAATAATGATTGAGAATGATATCAATGCCATAGCAATCTCCGAGGCCCATGTATGGAGAGATTATGCTCATATCATATGGGTACACGGATGTATCGGGAGTGCGGTGGTTCTGGATGGCAGGATTATCCATGGAGCTCATGGCTGTGCAGGAGAAGTGGAGTATGTATGTGGAAGAGAGGACAGCTGCATAGAGCAGTTAAAAAAGGCAATCACTGCCATTATCTGTGTGGTGGATGTACCGCTGATAGCTGTGTCCGGGGATGAGATTGACAGTAATACTGTAGAGGTACTGAATGCCTACTTTGAGGAGTTGCTGACCTTAGAACGAAAGCCTGTCATAGAGTATGTGGAGGACGAGCAGCAGCTGTACGAAGCCGGGTTGTGGAAGATTGCCGAGCAAAAGCTGCTGGACTGAGGAAACGGTTCTGGACTGAGCAAAAGCTTTTAGGATGAACTGGTTGTGTAAAAAATTAACCACTAAATAATAAAAAGTGATAATATAATCATAATATTATTGGAGAAAATAATGGGCGAGCGATTAACAAAGACAGATATTGAAAAAATAGAAGCAGAAATAGAGGACAGAACACTGGTGCAGAGGCCCCTTCTTTTGGAGGCGGTCAAGGAAGCAAGAGCCCAGGGGGATCTGTCGGAGAACTTTGAATACTATGCGGCCAAGAGAGAAAAAAATAAAAATGAGAGTCGTATCAGATATCTGAAGAGGGTTTTGAAATTTGCTACGCTGGAGGATGATACTTCAGCTGCAGATGAAGTGGGAATCAACAATACGGTCACTGTATTTTTCCCGGAAGATGGAATAGAGGAAAGGTATAAACTGGTTACTTCCATAAGAAGTGATTCCTTAAACGGGCTGGTATCGATAGAATCTCCCCTGGGAGCTGCTATCCGAGGAGCCAGGGTGGGAGAGAAACGGACTGTTGTTGTAAATAATCAGATTTCCTACGAGGTTGAAATCAGGGCAATTGATAATTCCACTGATGATGAGTCGGATGAGATACGTAAATTTTAGAAGGATATCATGAAAAAGAGAATGCTTTTTTTGACTGCAATAATACTTTTGATGGAGAGTATATTTGTAGGAACTGACTATCAGTATCAAAAAATTGAAAAAAAGAGAAGGCCTCGATTGCAGGGGAGGCTGTTGTCAGGAAGATTGAGAAGGAACTGACCAAGTGTGTACAGACCACTGAAATCATGGAGGATCTGTATTTGACCTATGATGACCGCTTCCTTTCATCCTTTTCAGGCATCTGTGAAAAGCTCATAGAAGACGATATTGCTATTGGTAGCATGTATTTTGCGCCAAAGGGAATAATCAAGTATGCATATCCGGATACTGTGGATGAGGCCACCAGTAATTTTGAGATGCTTAAGGATCCAATTCAGGGACCAAAATCACAGAAGGCTGTAGACACTGGCAAGGCCACCATTGCAGGTCCCCATAATCTGATTGAGGGTGGAACAGGATTTATTATTCGAAATCCTATTTATAAGGATGGCGAGTTTGAAGCATTTACCATTATGGTTTTAGATAAGGATATCTTTATTCAGACTGTTATGGATGATATTGATTACCTGGAAGATGGGTATAACTATGCAGTCCGGAAGGAGGCGGATCCTACAGCCGTAGTTGATGATAATGGCTATATTATTAATACGACAGATAGAAAAATCAATGGGATAGTAGAGATTCCTTTTGAGGCTCCAAATGACAGCTGGTATCTGATTGTTGAACCAAAGAATGGAACATCTCCATTGGCAGGAATGATTCCAGAGATAATTCTTTCGGGTTTGATTACATTATCCTTGGTTGCCGGAATATATATTACTCTCAGGTATCGTCAGAGAAACCGGATTACTATTGAAAGTTACAAGCAGAGAGAACAGCAGGCAGCTCTGTCTTTACATACAATCCTGAATGCAGGCGACTGGAAGGCGAAATTCAACAGCCAGGGCAGGGTTGAGTCTGTGGAGTGGTCAGAAGAATTTCTGCAGCTCATAGGATACTCTCTGGATGAGATTCCTGAAGATGATAAATTCTGGGAGACAGGTATACATCCAGAGGATAGAAAACTCAATTATGACGCTTTTATTAAGACAATTTCGGACACATCGGATAATGCTAAATATGATGAGAGGATACGAATTCGAACCAAGTACAGTGGGTACAGGTGGTTTAGAGCCCTCGGCCAGCCGGTCAGAAATCCGGATGGAAGTCTTGATGCAGTATATGGTCTGATAATGGATGTACAGGATACTGTAATGATGGAGGAGATTGAGCTGCTCCATGAAAAGGAACTGCAGGAAGCCTACGATATAGTTGAAGGTCTGTCCAGTGAGTATCATACTGTGTGGAGAGTGTCTGGAGCAGACGGGAAAATGCGACTGATCCGTTCAAGCGGAAAACAGACGATTCAGTCGGCTGTTGATATTGCATATGATTCAAATAATTATGATGCTGCCCTGAGAAAATATGTTGAGACCTTTGTAACAGGAGCTGACAAAGAAAGAGTATTAAGAAAAGGCTGCCAGAAGGCCGTACTTGAAAAGCTGAAGGATGGCAGTGTATATACCATCAGTTATCAGAGAAAAGATGAGCAGGGAATTGTGGGATACAATCAGATGGCTTATGCCAAAGTCCTGGATGCCAATAGTAATGTTGACTTCATCCTGGCCTTTAGAGATATTAATGAGATGATGGAGGAACAATTACATCAGCAGGAAATTCTAAAAGAAGCCCTGATGGCAGCCGAAGAGGCAAATAAGGCCAAGACCAATTTCCTCTTTAACATGTCCCATGATATACGTACTCCCATGAATGCCATTCTGGGATATGCAGAGCTGTTACGACTCAAGGGGGATGATGAAAGAAAAAGAGACTCCTATGTAGACAGTATTATAGTATCGGGCAATTACCTGCTGGATTTGATCAATAATGTATTGGATATGAGTCGTATTGAGAGCGGTCAGGTAGAGTTGGAGGAGACTCTGGAAAATACCAGTAAGATTGCTAAGGCTATGCAGTACTCCTTTGAAAAGATTCTGGTAGAAAAGCATCTTACGCTCAATATCTTTGACAGCGCAGTTCATAGAGATCTTTACTTTGACCTCGTCAAGATGGAACAAATCATGATGAACATTGTAAGTAATGCGGTCAAATATACACCTCCTGGTGGAAGGATTGATGTGTACCACAGCGAGACTCCGACTGAGACTGAGGGAGTATCATTATTTACCACTGAAATCAGGGATAATGGTGTCGGAATGTCTGAAGAATTCCTGCCCCATGTATTTGATCAGTTTACCCGTGAAAAGACAGTGACTGAAAATAAAATTATGGGTACCGGCCTGGGCATGGGTATAGTAAAGAGATTGGTTGAGCTGATGCACGGAACCATATCAATAAAGAGCAGTCCTGGCCAGGGAACATCAGTAATTGTATCAATACCACACCGGTATGAGGAAAAGCTTGCTGATACAGCAGGCGACTATAGTGAATCCGGACAGATGAGCCTTGAAGGAAAACGGATTCTCTTGGCAGAAGATAATAGCTTAAATATTGAGATAGCACAGGAAATTCTCACATACCATGGGGCCGAGGTTGAGGTAGCAGAGGATGGTGACATCTGTATTGATATGCTGACTGGCAATGAGGCAGGTCACTATGACGTAATACTCATGGATATTCAGATGCCTAATATGGATGGACTTGAGGCCACCAGGCAGATTCGTAAGCTGGATAATCAGAAGTTGGCTAAAATACCTATTATAGCAATGACTGCCAATGCTTTTGACGAAGATGAAAAACGTTGTGCGGAAGCAGGAATGGATGGATTCATTTCCAAGCCTATTGAAATTGGTAAGCTTTTGGAGATGCTGAATTCGATTCTGAAGAGGGATAGTTTAAGCTGAGATATTTTAGCATGAGAGAAAAAAAATAAAAAAATATTAAGATATATTGACAGCCCTTCGGGGCTGTGATATATTGCTTCTTGTGGAAAACGTTTTCCATAGAGAAACGGCGAAAACACGCTAGAAAACGTTTTCTAACAGGCGAGACCTGTAAACGCCACCAAATTTACAGGAAATGACACGAGCCAACAATTTTTACAGGTGAGGAACATGCCACCACGAGCATCAATTAAGGATGTGGCCGCTTTGGCAGGAGTAGCAATCTCCACAGTATCCAAGGTTATGAAGGACTATCCGGGGGTTAGCCAGGAGACCAAAGACAGGGTCTGGGCTGCCTGCAGGGAACTGAACTTTGTACCTAATGCTATTGCCAGTGCGCTTTCATCCAAGAGTACAAAGAGAATAGCACTTATTGTTAATCTGAATACCGAGACAACCGCTTTTGATGAGGTGACCATGCAGTATCTGGCCGGCGCCACAGTCAAGGCCAGGGAAATGGGCTATGAGCTGATAACAGTATTCATGTCTATGATATCCCATATGAACAGCAGAGAAATAATCAGCTATCTACAGGTTAGAGGCGTAGAAGGGGTATTGATCTGCGGGTTATCAAAGAATGACAAGGAGCTTATCAGGGTAGTAGACAGTCAGGTATTCAAAGTAGTTCTGGTTGACGGGGCTGTAAGCAGTGGGTCCACCTCCAGTATCGGAGTAGACCAGAGACTGGCGCAGCAGGAAGTGGCCAGAAGAACCATTATTGACAACAAAGCCAAGAGGATTCTTTACATAGCTGGTAATAAGAATTCATTTGCATCAGAAGAGAGGCAGCGGGGCATGGAAGAGCTTGCCCGGGAAATGAACCTGAAGCTTATGGTGCGGTATGGAGACTTCAGCGAGAAAAAAGCAAGGGAACTTACTTTTTTATATGCCAAGAATAAGGACGCGATAGTCTGCAGTTCAGACTTAATGGCTATAGGCGCCATGAGGGCTTTGATGGAGATGGATATTTTCAGACCTGTATGTGGATTCGATGGAATAATTCTGATGGCATACGCCGGTATGCAGATGAATACCATAGCTCAGAATTTTTCGGATATTACAAAGCAGGCAGTTGAGGAGTTGGACAGACTTCTCACAGGGCATTCTGGGAGGATAGTGGTTACAGATCACGAGCTTGTCAGAATGAAGTACACAGATGTAATTAGATAAGCAAAAAACAGTATTAGGAGGACAAAATGGTACAGGCACAGATTCAGAGAGATGTAATGGAGTTGAACATGGAAACAAGACTTGAAGAAATCAGCAAAGCACGTTATGGAAAAACAATTGCAGACTGCACAGATAAGGAAGTGTACTACACAGTATTAGAGTACAGCAAGGAATTGGCTGAACTTACCAAGCCTATCGAGGGCGAGAAGAAGGTATACTATATTTCAGCAGAATTCCTCATTGGTAAGCTTATGTCAAACAACCTTATCAATCTGGGAATTAGAGACAAGGTAGAGGAAATCCTTGAAGCTAAGGGTCACAACCTAGCACTGATTGAAGAGCTGGAGCCCGAACCTTCACTGGGAAATGGTGGACTTGGTCGTCTGGCTGCATGCTTTATCGATTCAATCGCTACTCTGGGACTGCCTGGAGACGGCATTGGTCTTAACTATCACATGGGACTCTTTAAGCAGGTGTTCAAGGACAGAATCCAGGGAACAGAACCTAATGAGTGGATTGAGAATGAAGGCTGGCTGAGAAAGACTGATACTACCTTTGATGTATCCTTTGGTGGTAGAAAGGTTAAGTCTCGCCTCTATGATATAGATGTAGTTGGTTACAACAACGGTGTTAACAAGCTTCACCTGTTTGATATTGAGACAGTAGATGAAAGCATCATCAAGGATGGCATCAGCTTTGACAAGGAAGACATTGAGAAGAACCTGACACTCTTCCTGTATCCAGATGATTCAGACGAAGCAGGTAATCTTCTGAGAATTTATCAGCAGTATTTCATGGTAAGTAATGCAGCTCAGCTCATTATTAAGGAAATGAAGGCTAAGGGCTTCGATCTTCGTGAGCTTGACAAGCACTGTGTAATCCAGATCAATGATACACATCCTTCAATGGTTATTCCTGAGCTTATCAGAATCCTGACAGACGACAAGGCATTTACATTAGATGAAGCAATTGAAGTAGTAAGCAAGACCTGCGCATACACAAACCATACAATTTTAGCTGAGGCTCTTGAAAAATGGCCTGTTAAGTACCTTGAAAAGGTAGTTCCACAGTTAGTTCCAATCATCAAGGAATTAGATGCAAGAATCCAGAAGAAGTATGCTGGCAATGACCGTGTACAGATTATCGACAAGGATAACCGTGTACATATGGCTCATATGGACATCCATTACGGATTCTCAGTAAATGGTGTTGCTGCTATTCATACAGAGATTCTTAAGGACACAGAGTTAAATCATTTTTACAAGCTGTATCCTGAAAAGTTCAACAACAAGACCAATGGTATTACCTTCAGAAGATGGCTGCTGTCATGTAACAGAGAGTTAGCTGCTTTTATCAGCAAGACTATTGGTGACGGATATAAGAAGAATGCAGACGACCTTCAGAAGCTGCTTGAATTCATCAATGATGATCAGGTGCTTGAAGAGATCGCAAATATTAAGAAGACCAAGAAGCAGCAGCTTATTGATTATGTGAAGACAGCAGAGAATGTAACACTCAATCCTGATTCAATCTTTGACATTCAGGTTAAGCGTCTCCATGAGTACAAGAGACAGCAGATGAATGCACTGTATATCATTCACAAATATCTTGAAATCAAGAGTGGCAAGAAGCCTGAGACTCCACTGACCTTTATCTTTGGTGCCAAGGCAGCTCCTGCATACATCATTGCTCAGGATATTATCCACCTGTTACTGTGCTTACAGGAAATCGTTAACAATGATCCTGATGTAAGCCCTTACATGACAGTACTTATGGTAGAAAACTACAATGTAGCATACGCTGAGAAGATTATTCCTGCATGTGATGTATCTGAGCAGATTTCACTGGCAAGTAAGGAAGCCAGCGGAACTGGTAACATGAAGTTCATGCTCAACGGTGCAGTTACTCTCGGTACAGCTGATGGTGCCAACGTTGAGATTCATGGTCTGGTTGGTGATGACAACATCTACGTATTTGGTCAGGACAGTGATACAATCATCAAGCACTATGAGAAGGCTGATTATGTATCAAAGGATTACTACAACAACTCAGCAGTAATCAAGGAAGCAGTTGACTTCATCGTATCTGATGCAGTTATGAAGGTTGGCCACAAGGAAAACCTTGAGAGACTCTACAACGAGCTGCTGAACAAAGACTGGTTCATGACCCTCATCGATTTAGAGGATTACATCGCTGTTAAGGATCAGTGCTTTGCAGACTATGCTGACAGAAAGAAATGGCAGAAGATGATGCTTACCAACATCGCTAAAGCAGGCTTCTTCTCATCCGACAGAACTATCGAGGAGTACAACCGCGACATCTGGCACCTCACCAAGGAAGTGTAGTAGTGGGGACGGTTCTTTTGCGACGAGGAGTGTCCCTCTGCACCGAGGAGTGTCCCTCTGCACCGAGGAGTGTCCCTTTGCAACGCGTGCCTTGATTAAATATGACAAAATTTCTGGCTACTGTGAATTTTCGCAGTAGCCTTTTTTTCGGGGGGAGAGTAAAATACAGACTATGGCGCTAATGTGATGGGGTAGCACAGGATATCACACTGTTGGAGGATAAAATGAGCGTAATAGATGAAATAAGGGCGGATCT
>DCIJ01000019.1:0-10693 GCA_002315945.1 Lachnospiraceae bacterium UBA1729
CTGAGGGTGAAGCAAACCTGGTACTTATGGGTATGAAGCCAACCTATCCCAGTGAAAAATATGGTTACATCATGCCGGTAGAGGGTAGTGCTTCCAAGGGTGGAGCTGTTCTGAAGGTTGATTCCTTCAAGGAAAAGCCGGATGAGGCTACTGCAAAAAAATATATTGAAATGAATGCACTCTGGAATGGCGGAGTGTTTGCCTACAGACTGAGCTACATGATGGAAAAAGCTCATGAGCTGATTGATTTTAGCGATTACTACGATCTCTTTTCAAAATATGGAACTCTTGAGAAAATCAGTCTTGACTATGCTGTAGTTGAGAAGGAAAAGGATATTCAGGTAATGCCCTTCTCTGGAGAATGGAAGGACTTGGGAACCTGGAATACTCTGACAGAGGCCATGGAAGAGAGTGCCATTGGACAGGCTATTATTAATGATACCTGTGAAAATGTGCATGTATTAAATGAACTGGATATGCCAGTGGTATGTATGGGCCTCAAGGATGTGGTAGTATCTGCATCTCCAGAGGGAATCCTTGTTTCAGACAAACATGAATCAAGCTATATTAAGCCTATAGTAGACAAGCTGGATAATCAGATAATGTTTGCTGAAAAATCCTGGGGAAGCTACAGGGTAATGGATGTGGATGATGGATGTATGACCATCAAGGTTACTCTGAATCCCGGAAACAAGATGAATTATCACAGCCATGATCACAGGGATGAGGTTTGGACCATCCTGTCTGGTAATGGCAAGGTGGTTGTAGATGGAATGGAACAGCCCGTTAAGCCTGGTGACGTAGTTACTATGGAGAGAGGCTGCAAGCATACAATATTTGCTGATACTTTGCTTACGGTAATGGAGGTTCAGCTGGGCAACGAGATTAATGTCCAGGACAAGAAAAAATATGACCTTGAGCTGTAGAGAGCCCTTTTTATTAAGCCCGGCCTGCAAGGATTACCTGTGGGGCGGAGAGAGGCTTAAGAGCGAATTTAATAAGACTGCAGATATGACACCCATGGCAGAGAGCTGGGAATGCTCAGCCCATCCAAATGGGGAATCTGTAGTTGCCAGTGGTGAGTTTTCAGGGCAGACGTTGTCTGCCCTTCTTTTCATGCACCCGGAAATTCTGGGAAGCCATGCATCCAGGATTCAGGATGGAAGATTTCCGGTGCTTTTAAAACTGATAGACGCAAGAGACAGACTGTCAATTCAGGTGCATCCAGATGACAGTTATGCCAGGGAAAATGAGCAGGGCCAGTTTGGCAAGACCGAATGCTGGTATGTCTTGGATGCAGAACCGGGAGCCTGGCTAATCTGTGGCTTTGCCCACAATATGGACAGGGAAACCTTTGAGACCAGGGTTAGGGAGAGCCTTAATAATCCTGAGGATGAAAAAAGTTCGGAGCTGATAGAAAAATATTTTCAGAAAGTCTATGTAAAAAAGGACGATGTCTTTTTTATTCCAGCTGGTACGGTCCATGCCATTGGCAGGGGCATTATGATAGCAGAGATTCAGGAAAACTCAGATCTGACCTACAGAATATTTGATTACAACAGAAGAGATAAGGCAGGAAATCTTAGGGAACTGCATCTGGACAAGGCGTTGGAAGTTATGAAGATGACAGCAGAGGCAGAGCACAAGCAGCCCATGAGAATCAGACGCTTCTATAAGGGCTATGCCATAGAGAATCTGGCCAGGTGCAAGTACTTCGATTTGAGAAGGATGGTACTGAATGGAAATGCAAGTATCTGTGCAACGAATAATTCCTTTAGAGTGCTTACCTGTGTTGAGGGAAGCTGCAAAGTGACCTGGGCTGCGGGGACTATGATTATTAATCAGAAAGATGGGCACAATGTAATGAACTCTGATGAGACTAATGTATGCGCAGATTATCTGGAAATACAGAAGGGTGATACGCTATTTATTCCGGCAAATTCTGTTGAAATAAAGCTTTCTGGCAGGGGTGTATTTATAGACGCAAGCTGTTAGGCTATGATAAAATAATTCGATTGGAGAAAATCTATGTCAAAAACGATTGATGTTATCATACCTGCCTACAAGCCGGGGAAAAGCTTCCCCAGACTGTTGGAAAAATTAGAGCTTCAGAGCCTTAAGCCCGACAGGATAATAATAGTAAATACAGGTGAAGAATACTGGAAAACGCTGGAGTGTGCTCCGGAGATATCCAGAATAACAGAACAATATAAGAATATAGATATTTATCATATTTCCAAAGAGGAATTCGATCACGGAAATACGAGAAATTTTGGAGTGAGCAAATCCAGGGCTGACATTTTTGTAATGATGACCCATGATGCGGTGCCGGAAGGTGCGACCCTGTTAGAGGAGCTGACCAGACCATTTTTTCAGGGCGAAGATGAAAAAATAGCTGTAAGCTATGCCAGACAGCTGCCCATGGATGATTGTAATGAGGCTGAAAAGTATACCAGAAGCTTCAATTATCCTGAAAATAACAGGATAAAAAGTCTGGAAGACATTCCCACAATGGGAATCAAATCATTTTTTTGTTCCAATGTATGTGCAGCCTACAGACGGGAAATATTTGATAAGTTTGGCGGCTTTACCAAGAAAACAATTTTTAATGAGGATATGATATTTGCAGGTACTGTGGTCAGGGCAGGACTAAAGATTGCCTATAGGGCCGATGCAAGAGTTATTCATTCCCATAACTACAACTGGCTTCAGTACTTCCACAGAAATTTTGATCTGGGAGTCAGTCAGACCGATTATCCCCAGGTATTTGGAGGAATCCGGTCTGAGGGAGAAGGTGTGCGACTGGTGAAGGCTACCGCCAGACATCTGAAAAGCATTGGCTGTGCCAGTCAGATTCCTGCACTAATATGGAACAGTGGCTGGAAGTATATGGGATTTTTACTGGGAAGAAACTACAAGAAGCTGCCCAGGGCATTAGTAGTAGCACTAAGTGATAATAAAAAATATTGGAGTTAGAAGGCGGAAGAACCCTATGAGAGAAATAAAGAGATTTTTCTATGATTATACAGGCATAATAATATTAGTGCTGGCAATCCTGCTGTGCGTTGCGGCCTATCCAATGGGACACATGAATACCAAGTATGTAAGCGGTAAGCAGATCGATACAGAGAGTCTGTCCCTCATATTTGGCGAGGATGATGAGCACAAGGATGATAAAGCTATCAAGGATAGTCTCAAGATAGAGGGAAGTTTTATCACTACCCGAAGTGGCTTAAATGAGCTGGCTTTTAGATTTACTACCAAGGGAACTGCCAATGAGGGCAAGCTGACTCTGAGCGTATATGATTCCTATGGTGAAAAAATCGATGAGGTGGAAATAGCTTCTTATGATGCCATGAATTATCATTGGGCAAAATTCCCTCTGACGGGAAAGTATGAGTCTGATACAACCTACATGTATGAATTGGAAGTGTCGGATTATGATGACACAAGCCTGTTTTTATCTACGGCTGATGTATACTACTGTCCTGAAGAGACTCAGAATGCAAGCCTTGGTGATGAAAAAATGGAGGGCAGGGTTCCTCTGATTCGCTATACCTATAAGGCACCTGTGGATGAAACTACCAAAAAACCATTTTATATCTTTATTTCTATTACAGCCCTCTTTGCCTATGGTGCATGGTCGGTAATTCGTTCCAAAAAATCAGGCAGGGAAAAGCTGGTGGTACAGCTGCAGAGACTTATTCCCTGGGCACTGGTTCTGTTTGCGGGCATCAATCTCATAGCAGTAAGAGATATGAGCCATGAGCCTGTAAGAATTGTGGCCACAGATCATGAGACCAACGATGCCTGGACTTCCAATACATCCATTGGCGTAAATGCAGATTCAGGCTTCAGAGGTGTATTCCTTAATAGTGAGCGGTATGTACTCAAGGCAGGAAAATATGAATTTGACGCTATATATCATGTCACTCTGCCTACAGAAGATGAACTTAAGGTGATGGCACTTACTCCCAAGCCGGAAGGATATGAGGAGCCGGAGCCCAATTACTTTACTATATATAATGGCGAGGAGGAGCTTCTCCAGGTTGAACTGGATGATGAAGCTTCAGTAGCCAGCGCAGAGGTTGAACTGGAAAAGGATTGTGATGATATCCATTACACCATTTCCTTTGGTGGCGGATATGAGCTGTTAGTAGACAGTGTAATCATATCCTGTGAAGACGGCTTCTATAATGATGCCACCTTTGTAACTGTAATCTTTGTAATTCTGATGCTGTTATTACTGGCTGTAGCACTGTTGATAAGAGGCGGCTACATGTCAATAAAAACTGTGGTAATAGGATGCGCCATAACACTCATTGGAGTGGCTGGCAGTATTCCTCTTATGTCAGAGGGACTGAACTGGGCAGTTGACCTGGGATATCATCTGGGACGTATTGAGGGAATCAAGGATGGTCTGGTGTCAGGCCAGTTCCCGGTAGTTATCTTCCCTGAGGCACTTAATGGAAATGGATACCTCAATGTAATGTATCCGGCAGGACTGATCTACCCGGCAGCATGGATAAGAAGCATGGGAGTATCCCTGGCTGACAGCTACAAGTTTATTATGATAATGGCAGGCATCCTGTGTGCTTTGTTTACATATATGGCTGTCAAGACAATGAGTGGATCGACTCAGGCAGGACTGTTAGCTGCACTTTTATATACTCTGGCTCCCTACAGATTTACCAATGTCTACGCAAGAGGAGCTGTGGGCGAAGCTCTGGCCATGACCTTTTTCCCGCTTCTGCTGGCAGGTCTGTATCATGTACTGGTAGGAAATAAAAATAAATGGGTATACCTGGCAGCAGGTATGACCGGATTATTATATTGTCATGTGTTGAGCTTTGTAATGGGGCTGTCACTGTGTATTGTATTCTCGCTTTTCTTTATCAGAAAGCTGTTTAAGCTGGACCGCCTCTTAGCCTGTGTTAAGGCTGGAGTGGTTACACTGATACTGGGAGCAGGCTTCTATGTTCCGTTCCTTGATTTTTATCAGCACGAAAATCTCTGGAAGGACATACTGGTTGACAACGCAGACTACAGAGCTTCTGTAATCAGACTGCCGTCCCTGCTGGGCGGACTGCCCACCAGCGATTATCACCAGCTGTCAATGGGACTTACCATCACCATGGCAGGTGTACTGGCTGTTGCCGGAATGGCTACCCTTAAGACTCTTAGCCAGGGAAGACTGAAAAAAGAATCCCTGTATGGTTTTACCAGTCTTATGACAGTATTAGGAATAGTGCTGATATTTATGACCAGTGAATTCTTCCCTAATACCAGTATGGAACAGGTTGGGGCCCTGAACTGGCTCTTTGAGAATTTCCAGTTCTCCTGGAGACTGATTGCACCTGCTTCACTGATGTTTGCAGTGGCAGGAAGCGTATTTGTATATAAGAATCCAATTCTTAAGAACTATTCCAATGCAGCCTTTGTTGTGCTGGCTGCCCTGACACTGATTTCTGCAGGCAGATACAGTGACATGGATTATATCTTTGGGGACGGAGATTATACCAAGGGACATCTTGAAAAACTGGAGGGCTATACCTCAAGAGATGCACTGTACCCCTATGAATGGAGACTCAGAGGAACCACTCCTGCCAGCATAGTTGCTGAGCCGGTGGTATCAGACGAGGAAGGTGTTGAGGTAGTATCCTATGAGAGAAAGGGCGTCACAAGCACTCTGGTCTACATAGCAACCATGCCAGAAGGGTATGTAGAAGTTCCCGTACAGGCCTACATGGGATATGAGGTGAGTGATGAAGTGCTGGGAGCAGTAGAGTATGAGACCGGTAATGGAAACAGAATCCGTATACCTGCAGTAAGTGACAGCCTGGAGCACACTGTTACAATTACCTATCATGTTCCTGTTATTTATAAAATAGCATGCTGGATTTCCTTCATTGCATTTATTGTATTCTTCATTTTCCTGGTGGCAGGAGATTTCATTATGACTACCATTGAAGGCCGTCGTGCCCGCAAGTATGCAGAGTACGAGGACGAATATGGCAATGAGTATGATGAAGATCCCAATGCTGAGGAAGAAGACGAGTACGACGAGGATTCTGATGAGTACGACGACGAGTATGACGATGCGTATGACGAAGAACCTGATGCTGAGGACGATGAGTACGACGAGGAATCAGACGCCGAGGATGGCGAGTACGATGACGAGTACGACGAAGAATCTGACGCCAGGGATGGAGAGAATGACGATGAGTCTGATGACAAGGATGATGCGTTAGACGACGAGTCTCAGGATGAAGCTGATGAAGACCTGGAAGTGGTAGACGTGGATGACCTGGAGGAAGACTTGGAAGGGGACTTCGACGAGATTACCGATGATGAGCTGGATGACGAATCTGAAGAGGAAATCGACGATACTGACTCTATTCTCCTTGAGAGAAGAGAAGACAGCATGGAGGATGATGATTCTGAACTGGAAGGAATGGACATAGTGGAGGACACTACAGTTTCAATTCCGGTAGATGCCATTGAAAAAGCAATCAGAGAGAATGATGGCTCAGAGACAGATGATTCCAAAACAAAAGCCGTTGAGGCGGACGACATGGAAGATGATGACTTCGAGACAGAAGAGCTCGAAGAAATAGAAGAGTAATAAAGGAGACTAACTATTATGGAACAGCATATCGGAACCAAATGTGTCCAGGGTGGATACACACCAGCAAATGGAGAACCCAGACAGATACCAATTATTCAGAGTACTACATTCAAATATGAGACCAGCGATGCTATGGCTAAGCTGTTTGACCTGGAAGAGTCAGGCTACTTTTACACCAGACTTGCAAATCCTACCAGTGATGCAGTGGCTGCAAAAATCTGTGAGCTTGAAGGTGGTACTGCTGCAATGCTGACATCATCTGGACAGGCAGCGAACTTTTATGCTGTATTCAATATCGCAGGCTGTGGTGATCATGTGGTAGCCAGCAGCTCGATCTATGGTGGAACCTATAATCTCTTTGCAGTGACAATGAAGAGAATGGGCATCGAGTTTACCTTCGTAAGCCCTGACTGCAGCGAAGAAGAGCTCAATGCAGCATTTAAGGATAACACCAAGGCAGTATTTGGCGAAACAATAGCTAATCCTGCACTGACAGTATTTGATTTTGAAAAATTCTCCAAGGCAGCACATGCTCATGGAGTACCACTAATTGTGGATAATACCTTTGCAACTCCTGTTAACTGCAGACCTTTTGAATTTGGTGTTGACATTGTAACTCATTCCACAACCAAGTATATGGACGGCCATGGTGCCCAGGTTGGTGGAGCGATTGTTGACTCCGGTAACTTTGACTGGAAGGCCAGTGCAGACAAGTTCCCCGGACTGTGCACTCCTGATGACAGCTATCATGGTGTGACTTATGTGGAACGCTTCGGTAATGCGGGTGCATTTATTACCAAGGCTACTGTACAGCTGATGAGAGATTTTGGTTCAATACCTTCACCTCAGAATGCATTTATCCTGAATCTTGGTCTGGAGAGTCTCCATGTACGTATGAAGAGACATTGTGAGAATGGACTTGCAGTGGCTGATTTCTTAAAGAAGCATGACAAGATTGAGTATGTAAATTATCCTTCTTTGGAGGGTGATAAATATTATGAACTGGCTCAGAAATATATGCCCAATGGAACCTGCGGTGTTGTAAGCTTTGGCCTCAAGGGTGGAAGAAAAGCTGCCGAGGAATTCATGAAGCATTTGAAAATCGCAGCTATTGAAACTCATGTGGCTGATGCAAGAAGCTGTGCCCTTCATCCTGCCAGCGCAACACATCGTCAGATGAATGATGAAGAACTTGTAGCCTGTGGTGTATATCCAAACCTGGTTCGCCTAAGCTGTGGTCTTGAAGATTCAGAGGATTTAATCGCTGATGTAGCTCAGGCATTAGAAAAAATCTAACTCAGATATTAGATAAATCTGACTCAGACATTGGAATGGTGTAGCAAAAAGTCACAAAATGAATTGCATAAAATTATATACAAGCAACAAATCGTGAAAAACAATACACAAATGTAAGTGAAGTGGGTTGTTTTCTTGCAAAAGAGTATGCTATATTTAGTCTGTATCTTTAGAATTCGCTGAAGGTACAGACTTTTTTATTGCTTATCATAAGGACACATGCGAAGCATGTGGCGTTGTGATTCCCTGTTAGGAAGGATCCTAATACTTATCACGGAAGAAAGGAGGGGAACATGGCTAATCTGGCATTAGATACAGTATATAATCATTATCTGACTACGTATTTTCATGATACTGTAACCAAGTATGACGCTCATAAGAAAGATGAGCTTAAGGGCGTATACAATTCTATCGTAAAGCTCAACAAAGAATCCCCTCTGTTTTTACCTGTTAAGTCGCAGGAGACCAAGCAGTTTGCTGTAGGTGTCAAGGAAAGCGCCAGGGAACTTAAGAATACGATTGCGTCGCTGCGCGGACTGGGACAGGAGGAACTTCTTAATAAGAAGGTTGCCTTTTCTACCAACAAATCACTGGCGGAAGCTATATACATTGGTGATGACAGTGAGAGCGAAACTATTCCGACTTTTGAAATGGGTGTGCTTGAGCTGGCTAAGCCTCAGGTTAATCTGGGTAAATTCCTTGAATCAGATGCAAGAGGACTGGCAGAGGATACCTATTCCTTTGACGTGAATATTAATAATCTAAGTTATGAGTTCCAGTACAATGTTAATTCTGATGATACCAACCAAAGCATTCAGGAGAAGTTGGCCCGTCTGATTAATGGAGCTAATATTGGCTTGGAGGCTCAGGTAGAGACAGATGGCGAATTCAGTGCTCTCAAGCTTGTGTCCAATGGAACCGGAAAGCCTGAAGGGCGAAAGACACTTTTTTCAGTATCGGATGATAACACCAGCCGAAGAGCAGGAAGCGCGTCTTACTTTGGAATAGATGAAGTGACACAGAACTCTTCTAACGCTTTGTTCACAATCAACGGAGTTGAGCGAGAGGCTGGAAGCAATCATTTCACTGTAGAAAAGAGTTATGAGATAACTCTCAATGGTGTGAGCCCTGATGAGGACACCGTCACCAGCATTGGTGTAAAAAATGATACAGAATCTCTGAGAGAGAATATTACTAAACTGATGGATGGCTACAATACTTTTATTGATTCAGCCAACAGTGTTGCCTCTGAGGAGACCAAGAATCAGACCCTGTTAAGGGAGATGAAGAATCTGTCTTCTTATTATAAAGAAGGTTTGGATGAATTTGGTCTGGATATAGATGATGACGGTCATATGGTATTAGATAAGAGTATCTATGAGCAGGCTTTTGAAAATGAAAATCTGGGATTGTCCCTGGGCAAGGTAAAGAGCTTTGCCAATGCACTGATGAGAAAGACTGATACAATATCAATCAATCCTATGCAGTATGTTAACAAGACGGTTGTTGCATATAAGAACCCTGGAAAGAATTTTGCAACTCCCTATATCACAAGCCCCTACAGTGGACTTTTGTTTAATAGTTACTGCTAAGCATTAAAAACACTGATAATTCCTTAATATTCGTTAAAAATGTTATTGACACGGTTGTCGCCTTATGGTATTTTATCAAGGCGACAATTTTTATTGGAGCTTTTTTTATTGTGCAAAAGTTGGCCAAAGCTGTGAAGAACATGGCACTTTATGTTGTGCTTTATGGCTTGAATGGCAACAAGATTTGGAGGAATAGCAATGAGAACCAGAATTACTTTAGCATGCACAGAATGCAAGCAGAGAAATTATAATACAACTAAGGATAAGAAGACTCATCCTGACAGAATGGAAACAAAGAAGTACTGCAGATTCTGCAAGACTCATACATTACATAAGGAAACAAAATAGTCCCTGCGCGACGAAAGGAGCATCATGTCAGAAGAAAAAAAGGTTAAAACCAACTTTTTCGATGGAGTAAAAAAAGAGTTTCGCAAAATCTCCTGGCCTGATCAGAACGACCTTCTCAAGCAGTCTGTTGCTGTTGTCTGCGTATCACTTGTAGTGGGCGCTCTTATTGCAGTGATGGATCTGGCTATTCAGTATGGTGTTAATTTTATAACAATGTAATGACAGGAGAGGGTATTATGGCAGAAGAAGTAATGAGCGAAGTAGTTGAAACTCCCGAAGCTGAAGCAGCGGTAGAAGCTACTGCCAGCGAAGCAAACTCAGATGCCAAGTGGTATGTTGTTCATACATACTCTGGTTATGAGAATAAGGTAAGAGATAACCTCCTCAAGGCAATTGAGAACCAGAACCTGAGAGATGAAATCTTTGAGGTTAGAGTTCCTGTTGAAGAGTCTGTTGAAATTAGAAACGGCAAGAGAAAAGAAGTTACAAGAAAGCTTTTCCCTGGATATGTTCTGATCAATATGATTATGAACGACAAGACCTGGTATGTAGTTCGTAACACCAGAGGTGTTACCGGATTCGTAGGTCCTGGAAGCAAGCCCGTTCCTCTTACAGACATGGAGATGAGACCTCTTGGAATCAAGACAGACGTTGTTACTGTTGATTTCGCAGAGGGCGATACAGTTGCTGTAATTGCAGGCGTATGGAAGGATACCGTTGGTGTTGTATCAAGAATGGACAACAACAAGCAGGTTGCTACTATCCATGTAGAACTCTTTGGTAGAGAGACACCTGTAGAAATCAGCTACGCTGAGGTTAGAAAGCTTAA
>DCIJ01000019.1:10728-12026 GCA_002315945.1 Lachnospiraceae bacterium UBA1729
AACTTTGGGTTTTAGGGTTTTTACCCTTTTACTGTGGGAGGGAGATTGTTCCCGCCACTACCACATATATATTTAGGAGGCTTATAATGGCTAAGAAAGTAGAAGGTTATATTAAACTTCAGATTCCTGCCGGCAAAGCAACACCGGCACCTCCGGTTGGTCCTGCACTGGGTCAGCACGGTGTGAACATTGTTGAGTTCACAAAACAGTTCAATGCACGTACAGCAGATCAGGGCGATATGATTATCCCTGTAGTTATCACTGTATACGCAGATAGAAGCTTTTCATTTGTAACAAAGACTCCCCCTGCTGCAGTTCTTCTTAAGAAGGCAGCTAAGATTCAGTCTGGTTCTGGTACACCTAACAAGGTTAAGGTTGCTAAGGTTACAAAGGCTCAGGTAGAAGAAATCGCTAAGACAAAAATGCCTGATCTTAACGCAGCTAGCCTTGAGGCAGCTATGAGCATGATCGCTGGAACAGCTAGATCTATGGGAATCACAGTGGAGGATTAAGAGCATGAAACACGGAAAGAAATACATCGAAGCTGCAAAGCAGATCGAAAAAGGTGTGCTCTATGAGGCCGCTGACGCTATTGCAGCTGTAAAGAAAACAGCAACAGCAAAATTTGATGAGACAATTGAACTTCATGTACGTACTGGTTGTGACGGACGTCATGCTGAACAGCAGATCCGTGGCGCAGTTGTACTTCCTAACGGAACAGGTAAGACTGTAAAGGTTCTTGTATTCGCTAAGGGCGATAAGCTTAACGAGGCAGAGGCAGCAGGTGCTGACTATGTTGGTGGTGACGAGCTTATTCCTAAGATCCAGAATGATGGATGGCTTGATTTCGACGTTGTAGTTGCAACTCCTGATATGATGGGTGTTGTTGGACGTCTTGGTAAGGTTTTGGGACCTAAGGGTCTTATGCCCAACCCTAAGGCTGGTACAGTAACAATGGACGTTACAAAGGCTATCAACGATATCAAAGCTGGTAAGATCGAGTACAGACTTGACAAGAACAACATCATTCATGTACCTATCGGTAAGGCTTCATTCACAGAAGAACAGCTTCAGCAGAACTACACTGCTATCATCGAGGCTCTTCTCAAGGCTAAGCCTGCTGCACTTAAGGGTCAGTACATGAAGAGCGTTACCATTGCTAGCACAATGGGACCTGGCGTAAAGGTTAACAACGCTAAATACTAAAAAGAGCTAAAGAGGATGCGATGCATCCTCTTTTTTTTGTGGGGACGGTTCTTGTGGGGACGGTTCTTTTGCACCGAGGAGTGTCACTTTGC
>DCIJ01000019.1:12068-12286 GCA_002315945.1 Lachnospiraceae bacterium UBA1729
TAACGAGGAGTGTCCCTCTGTAACGCATTATTTCAAGGGCTATAGAAAATACACCTAAAGTACTTTATAATAGAAAAGCATTATTGTTACAGAAATAGAAAAATTTAGGGGTTAATAATGGTACATACACTTTTTAGTTGGTTGGTAATAGGTGGAATAAGCCTTGGAATGGGAAGTCTTGTCATGAGAATAATTGGCATGGCCAGCTCAGGTCTTAA
>DCIJ01000030.1:0-756 GCA_002315945.1 Lachnospiraceae bacterium UBA1729
ATAATGTGATTTTAGTTTCTCATAACGATATTTGCATTTTATCGCAAATTACCCCCCCCGTGTCAACACATATGCAGATATTTTTCTCATTTGTACGTGTGAGAAATAAAAAAGTCTGCCCATTGGCAGACTTTAAAAAAATTAAATTACAAATTATATTTAACTCTTAGATGGAATATATCTTGAAATTAAGCTTGCAACCTGATAACAGGGCATTGTCTGAAGAGCAACCCTGCCAGGACCTGTAACTACAGTATTGAAGAGACCTTCCCCACCAAAGAGCGCATTCTTAACACTACCAACAGTCTTAACATCCATTGAACATGTAGCATCCATCATAGCCAGGTATCCAGTATCAATAACAAGCTGCTGGCCAGCTGCTAATTCTTTTTCAACTACAGAACCATCAATCTCAAGAAATACAACACCATTTCCTGATATCTTCTGCATGATAAATCCTTCACCACCTGCTAAACCGCTGCCAACTTTTTTCTGGAAGTAGATAGAAACTTCAACACCTGTTGTGCTGGCAAGATAAGCTGATTTCTGACAAATAATTTCCTTGCCAGGCCCAACTTCCACAGCAATAATGTTACCAGGAAAACTTGATGCAAAAGCAATTGATCCTTCTCCACCCTCAGCAGTATATGTGTTTGAGAACATTGCCTCTCCGCTGATTGCTTTTGAGAACATCTTTCCTATTCCACCACCCTGAGTCTGCATCTTCATGTTAGAGCTCATCCAGCTCATTGCTCC
>DCIJ01000030.1:973-37270 GCA_002315945.1 Lachnospiraceae bacterium UBA1729
GAGGCCTTAGCCATATCCTCAAAGGGCTGTTTTATAGTTGTAATACGTGGTGAATAATACTTGGCATTATCTATTCCATCAAAGCCTGCTACAGAAATATCTTCAGGAATTTTTTTCCCAGAGTCTATAATCGCACGACAGGCCCCAATAGCAACTGTGTCCGAGATGGCGTACACTGCACTAAAATCAAGTTTCTCCCTAAGCACTCTCTGCATTGTTGCAAAACCAGAATCCATAGAGTACTTATCATAGTTACTATCCATTGGAACAATAAGCTTTTCATTAACCTCTATTCCATTATCCTTCAATGCCATGAAATATCCGTCTTTACGCAGTTTTCCAATACTCTCATCCTCTGAATCTGCCGAAATAAACAGTATTTTTTTATGTCCAAGCTTACACAGATAATCAACAATCTTGTAACTTTCTTTAACATCATCAACTGCAACTGATGAATAATTACCACTATACTGATCGGTCATATTAACAGTACTTGTGACAAAAGGAATAGTTATTGCATCCAGCTTTTCTTTTGTATGATTAAAATATCCCCCAAGGAAAATGATACCCTTTAGTTTTTTTTCTTTTTCAAGCTCAATGGCAACATCAACCTCATCCTGATCATATTCAATATGCTGAACAATCATGGAATACTTCTGCTTCTGAATCACTCTTTCCATTACCTTAATCATTTTCATAAAAAAGGGATTAGAAATACCCTTGACCAGTATAGCGATTGTTTTTGAGTCTGAAATTTTTAGGTTTCTTGCACTATTGTTAGGAACAAAATTTGTTTCCCTGACAACATTCAATATTTTATTTTTTGTTTCTTCATTAATATCAGGATGATTATTCAGAGCTCGTGATACCGTTGACACTCCACAGCCACACATTCTGGCAATATCCTTGATTGTTATTTGTTCCATTTAATTCTATAATTTGTTATCCCTTAACAGCTCCTGCAACTACACCCTCAATAATATACTTCTGCATTGAAAGATACAAGATAATAATAGGCAAAACTGTCATAAGAATACAAGCCATCATAGGTCCCATCTGAACACTACCGTAGCTACCCTTGAAATACTGAATAAGGATAGGTATTGTGGTGTATTTTTTCCTATCAAGTACCAGATATGGAAGCAGGTAATCGTTCCATAACCACATAGCCTCCAGAATCGATACTGAGATGATGGTTGGTTTAAGTACCGGAAAATCAATCTGGAAAAAAGTTCTTATGGGGCCACATCCATCGATCATAGCAGCCTCTTCCAACTCAACAGGAATAGTCTTCATAAATCCGGTAAACATGAACACTGCCAGTCCGGCACCAAATCCCAGATAAATAATACAAATCTTGTATGGTGTATCAAAGTTAAGTCTGTCCGCTGTTGCTGAAAGTGTAAACATCAGCATCTGAAATGGTACAACCATAGAGAAAACAAACATATAATAAACAACCTTTGAAAACAGGCTATTTACACGTGTGATGTACCATGCACACATGCTACAGCAGAGAATAATAAGTACTAAAGAAGACACTGTGATTACAAAGCTGTAACCAAAGGCACTTGCAAAGCCCTGTGCAAAAATAGCTTCTTTAAAGTTTTTTAACCCATTAAAGGTCTCTACTGTCGGAAGAGTAAAAACTGTAGTAGTTGAAATGGCTCTCTCCTGTTTTAAAGAGTTGATCAAAATCATAAATATTGGGTACAACCATGCAATTGAAACAATTGCCAATATAACAGAAAGAATTATTTTACCAATGGTCTGCTTTTTCGTTTCCATTAAGCCTGTACCTCCCTTTTCTTTGTTGCTCTTAACTGAATAAGTGAAATTACTATTACAAGAATACAAAATACAACTGCCTTTGCCTGTCCGTAGCCCTTCCACTTTGCTCCAGAACGAGCATAAAATGTAGAGTAAATATTAAGGGCAAGCATCTCTGACTTATGAGCAGGTTCTCCACCTGTAAGTGCCAGGTTCTGATCAAAAAGCTTAAATCCATTTGTCAGAGTAAGGAACAGACAGATAGTGATGGAGCTCATTACATTTGGAATCTTGACTCTGAGAAGAGTCTGCATTTTTGTTGCACCATCTATCATGGCAGCTTCAAGATAAGCTGTGTCGATAGACTGAAGTCCGGCAATATAAATAATCATCATATAGCCGATTTGTTGCCAGCACATAAGAATTACAAGACCAACAAAGCCCCATCTTTCATTAAGTGCTAATAAAGGCTGTCCTATAATTGAAAGGAAACAGTCAAGAAGTACCTTCCAGATATAGCCCAATACGATACCACCAATAAGATTTGGCATAAAGAATACTGTTCGATATACATTAGAACCTTTGATTTTGGCAGTAAGTGCAAGTGCTATAATAAATGCGATAACATTAATTAAAACTACTGAAACGACTGCAAATGCAAGTGTGTAGGCAAATGCGTGATAAAAGGATTCATCGGTCAAAGCATATTTATAATTGTCCAACCCAACGAATTTAGCTTTTTTAATTGTATTAAATTTGCAAAATGAGAGGTATAAACCCTGAATAAATGGATAAACAAATCCAATTGCAAATGCAGCGACTGTTGGCAAAACGAATACTGGCCAATATTTTCTAACCGCTTTTTCCATGATATTGCTCCTTTTTTGTACATACCATAAAGACACTTTCGATGCGTGTACCTTTGTGGTGATTTGAAAGTTTTCATTATAAAGGGCGGTCTAAAATTCAACCGCCCTCTTTTTTTAATAAAATATTTCCTATATTTCTATAAATTATTCAGCAAGAGCCTTCTCTGTTGCCCATCCATCAACGAATGCTGTTACAACATCATCCCATGCTCCGCCTGCTGCGTATGAAGTAAGTGCTGAACCAACACCATTCTTCCACTCTTCTGAAGGCATTGTTGTAAAGTTCCATGAAACAGGAGTCTTACCAGCTGATGTATATGCTGTATCCTGAGCAACAAATACGTTAGCTGTAGCCTTAGCATTCTTGAAAGGAATAACGAATCCCATGTCTGACATAGCCTGTGTTCCTTCATCAGATGATACACACCAGTTGATGAAATCAAGTGTAGCCTGGATATCTTCCTCTGAAGCTTCGCTGTTTACACACCAGAAGTTTTCTGTACCTGTGCAAAGACCCTGATTAGCTTCATCGCCAGCACCAACATAGATAGGAATCATCTTAAGCTGATCATCTGTCATGCCCTTGCCAGTAAGGTTACCATACTCCCATGAACCATTCTGGAAGAATACTGCCTTTCCTTCTGCAAATTCGTTCTCAGCATCATCACCAGTCTTAGAAGCAAGCTCTGTAGGTGCACATGTTGAATTGTTAATATAGAGATCAAAAATCTGTCTGTAGTTATCAAGGTATGTACCCTTAATAGCCTTAGTATCTGTGATACCATCTGCCTTATATTCAAAATAGATTGGAAGGTTAGCAAGATGTGTCTTAAATCTCCAGTCTGAAGAACCATCCATACCTGTTGAAGTAAATGCTGCAAATCCTAACTCAGCCTTACGAGCTGTGATATCTTCAGCAACCTTCTTAAGATCAGCAAATGACTTGATATCATCAACTGTGTAACCAGCCTTCTCAAGAAGCTCAGCATTTGTGATAATACCATATGACTCGATAACATATGCAATACCAGCAACTTCATCTTCATTCTTAAGTGCAAAAGCATCTGATGTTAAGTTCTTGTAGATTTCTGAATCTGAAAGGTCATAGCAGTAATCTGACCAGTTAGCAAGACCTACAGGACCATTTACCTGGAAAAGTGTAGGTGCTTCGTCTTTAACGATTTCAGCTGTAAGTGTTTCTTCGTATGTACCTGATGCTGCTGTAACAACTGTTACAGGAACACCTGTCTGGCTTGTGTAGCTCTTAGCGAGTGCCTGCCACTGTTCATCCTGCTCTGGCTTGAAGTTTAAGTAGTAAACCTGTCCATCAGCTGTTGCTTCTGCTGCATCTTCAGCATCAGCTTCTTCTTCATCAGCATCATCTGTCTCTTCTTCTGCTGCAGCATCTGCTGCTGGAGCTTCTGTTCCCTGTGCACCACAGCCAACAACTAATGATGCTGCTACTCCTACAGAGAGAATCGCACTAAGTAATTTCTTTTTCATTTCATCCTCCTTAAAAATGCTTATCGCACATTGTAAATTTTAATCCCACAATAATTTTAGGGATTTTCCGGAAGCGTTATCGGTATCGTTGTCGGTAACGTTCCCAAGCCGTCCTAATAATACTCTCGGAAACGTTACCAGTCAACAAGCTTTTTCACTTTTGTTACTAATTAACGATTTTTAGGGGTGTCATTTTGTTCATCTTTAACAAAACAACACCCCTATTCTTTAATTTTTATTAGTTTGTAGTATTGAATTTCTCTTGATTAAGCAGACCTTCAGACTGTGCAACAATTGTAGTTACAACTGTATCACCCAAAACATTATTTGTGGTACATAAGAAATCATTGATTGTCATCGCAGCTAATAGAAAACATACCGCCTCTGCCGGAATACCAATTTGAGTCAAAAGCAACGCTACCATCGCAATAACTGAACCTGATGTTCCCGGAGTAGCAAGAGACAATAAAATTATTGAAATGCAAAGTGGTAGCAAGGTATTTAAGTTTATAGGAACATCAAAAATACGAGCCATAAAGAGAGTGTACAGGAGATACTCAATTGTAGCACCATCCATGTTTATCGTAGCGCCCAAAGGAATAGAGAAACTATATATCTTAGATGAAACTCCAATATCGTCAAGACACTGCATCGTAACTGGCATTGTTGCACAGCTGGAACAGGTGCTAAATGCTGTCACAGCCACCTTATAAATTCGACGGTAAAACTGTAATGGATTTATTCGAAATATTACCAGAAGTATCGCATATACAAATTGCATACAGGTCGCACCAAAAGCAAAACACAGACAAACCTTAACAATGGAAACAAGTGCTTCTTTTCCAGTAGTAGCAACCATGTTGACCATAATGCAAAATACAGCTGCTGGCAAAAAATAAGTTATCATTGACGTCACTTTTGAGAACAGTTCATTACCTGCATGAATAAATCGTTGAACACTCTCAGATGACTCTTCTAAAAGGCCTGCCGCAATTCCTAAAAGAATACCAACAAATATAATTTGTAGCATATCTGCATTTACAAATATCATGATGAAATTAGACGGGACAATGTTTACAAGAGTATTTCGAATAGAGATCTCTGCCGTGCTCACAGTATTAGAGTTCCCCATTAATGCCTGCACTTCCGGCAACAAATCCACAGAACCCGGATGGAATAAAGCGACCACTCCTAAACCTACAAAAAGAGCCAGAAAAGTCGTAAAAAAATACATTCCAATAGTTTTGCCACCTACTCGACCAAAGGTGCTAAAGTCCGAGAATCCACTTATTGCCTCGGCAATAGAGAAAAAGACAAGCATGCCTAGCACCATCTGTAATGCATTCATAAAAATATCAGAAATTACTGTGGCAAAATTCGTCATTAAAAAATCAGTCACAAAATCTGGTAATGTACATCTGACAAGGAATCCTACCAGGATTCCAGCAGCCATACAAATGATGGTAGTGTTGCTATGTTTCATTGGCTGCATGGTAAGAGTGACATAGTTCACTCCACGTCTGTGCTTAATGCGAATACGATCACTGAACAGCTTTAGTACCATGCTGCTAATAAGACGCCTTTGTTCCTCATCTATCTCATCTGCTTCAGTAAGATTTCCCAATGAATTAACATCATCTAGAGAAATTGCCTCTCCTATACAACTCAATCTGATGCGATTGCCTTTTTTGTTAGCAGAAATCTGAATATTAACCTGAGTATTATCCCCTCTCGCACGGTTGCATAACTGTACTAATACCTCCTCAACCGAGAGCAAAAGCTGTACCTTTTCTTTTTGTTCAGCAAAAGAATTTAGATTGGTCTCAACGAACTGGACAGCCTCACCAATAAATTCCTGCTTGGCAGGGAACTGATTTTTCACAACATTCTTATACATATTCTCTCTCCTAATGCGTTTAACAAAAAACTACTCTCCGCTTGGCAATACTAATCTGATTCATCTGAATCTGTATCGCTATCATCACTTTCTGATTCATTTGAGTCAGTATCGTCATCATCACTTTCTGATTCATTTGAGTCAGTATCGTTATCATCACTTTCTGGTTCATCCGAATCTTGAGCACTTCTTTCGCCCCCTGGTTCATTGTTATCATCGTCAAATGAAGGAGCACTTATACTATCCAGATCAACCTCAGCGTTCGTACCAGTGCCGTTGATATATTCACTGGCATAAAAATTGTCAGGTTTGTCAGTATTGCTGACTACTAAGAAATCCTGTGTTTCCTTTGTAATATTTGCCTGATCAAAGAATTCCATAGTCTGATCGATTTTTTCCTGACTATAATTTTTTTCTTTCATACTGGCTTCTATATAATTTCGAACATCGTAAAAGGTGCTATTACCTGTCATTACATAACAAGTATCATACCAGATATCAAAAAGCTTATCATAATCCTTTTCCACATCATTATTCCACATTTCATATGCTATGTGAGAAAGGATTGACGAATTGATATGTGATCCATAGTCATCGTTGTATCTATCATAAACAAAATTCACACCGCCTATTTTTTCAGCATAAACACCATTATAAGAAGTTGCTACTGGATTGGAAGCCTTATATAGCCAGGAAGCATTGCCGTCATCGTCATATGCCGCGCCGCTATACCAATCATCTTTATCAATGAGCCATTTTTTTGACGCAATCAACTCATTATATACAGTATCAATGCTTTTCCCTGTCTTTTCTGATTCAGAATGCAAATATTCTTCAAGCACCTTTTGCTGTATTATTATTCCTACAATATCTGAATACCCCTCAGAGATTGCACCCATAAATTTAACATAATTTGTCCCTATAAGGCCTTCCTCCATAGTGTAGGCATGAGTTGATTCATGGCCAGCTGTAGATACGTCGTTAATAAAAGGCTTGTAGTTACAGTATGTCATGATACTAAAGGCATAATCAGACATTCCAAATGCATTTTCAACCGTTAAATTTGGAGAATATAGTGCCATAAGTGTAGGAAGAGTATTATTACTACCACAATGCCCATAGTATGTCTTACATGCTTCATACATATTTGAGAAAATGGTAACCACATTAATGTCTGGATTTTCGATATCAACATAGCAAAGTCCTAACCCATATTGGGCATCAACATCATATCCCGATCCCTCAACTGGATCCATTTCCAAAATAAGCTTATATTCCGGTGCGCAAAAATAATAACCATTTTCATCCCAGGCTAGTGGCAAAGATATCTCTCGTCCATTAGAATCGGTAAAAGTTTTATAGATAACATCAACATTTGTATAAAGATTATCATAAGGCTGCGATTTTTCTCCTGGATTTTGTGTACTGAAATAAACCGACTCATCAATTGGATATCTGGAACATTTTAAATCGGTATTGTTAATATCCTGCTCTGAACGTACGCACATCATGTATAAATTACCATCTTTTTTTACAAAAAACTTGTAAAATGATTCAGATATTTTTCCAGAATAACTGTATTCTTCTGGCAAATAACTGAGTACTTCATAGTCTTTACTTAATACATCTGCAATCTCTTCCAGGGTGAGCTTTTTTAGATTGTAACGCGCATCAGTTATTAAATATTGATTATTAGTTATAGTACTATAATCAAAGGCATCAAAGGTGTCATTATCCGTTGAGGACAAGCCTATAATATTACCGTATTTATCTGTTTTAAGAATAACTGTTCCGGTAACAGCACCACAATTACTTAAACAGTCCTGAGCTGCATCAATTATCTTATTTGAAATTATATCCGTATCACTATCTCTTGATTGAAAAGTGTAAATATGGTTACCCTCAGAATCATTATGTTCTGCACTCAAATACAAATAACATGTATCTGATGGATAATTTAATACTCCAAAGAATGATTGCACAGCTTCAAGTACAGAATTTTGATCTTTTACTTTTTTCGAACTGATATCTCCAGAAATAAAAGTAACATCATTACTACTGTTTTGCACAAGAATAAGATTATCTCCACAGTGTGCTTTTATCATCTCCAGGGTAACATAGCCATTTTCCACGTAATCCCAAGGAATGGCAATCACATCATCAGAAATGATAATTTGAGAATTATTATCAGAAGAATGGCTATTCGAATCAACTGAATAGGAATATGCATCCTGTGAAACAGAAATCTCTAAAAATGCTGATCCATATAAAGTCTTTACAGCTTCATCATTCAGCGTTCCATCAACATATATGTTTGGAGCATTTTCAAGATTTTTCTGAATTAATAGATCTAATTTGGTGGAATAAGAGTCTCTTCCCTCATTAATACCACAGGTAAAGTAATGAGAGACAAATGAATCAAAATCTGAGCCAAATGCTACAGACAGGTCCGTATTATTCGCAACATATTTTGCTATATCTAAATATGGCGAACACTTTCTGCCCTCTGACAAACCATAGGTTACAAAATGCTGATATAATAATTCAGCATTATCACCATAAACGGCACGTAGTTCTGGGTATAGCATCAGATAATAATTAGCATCAAAGAGTTCTTTTAACGTAGCAGGACTAAACTCAACATTTCCCCGTATTACGTACTTTGAAGTATCGCTTGAGATTTCATCTGTAGACGCAGCTAACACAGGTATAGCGTTTTCGAAGAGCAACAATGTAGCAATTAAATAAACTATAAGTTGTTTAACTATTTTCTTCATTCTTCTACCCCTACTATTACCTTGTCTATATAAACATAAATCAGCGATAAAAAAGAAAAAAGCCCTGAAAGTATGTAAAAACAGTACTCTCAGGGGTTTTGAAATAATGAACCAGGCGGGAGTCGAACCCGCGTCCAAAAGCCCATTCCCTGTCCTTCTACTATCATAGTCTGTTATTTAAGATTCCCCCGGATATACGAAAGCAGACATCCTCATATCGTCGGTAGCTTCATAATACGCCCAATACCGCAAAGCTTAAGTACTGTCGTTTCCTGCGTTTAATGATGCCCGTATCTGAATGTGCAGGTACACTCAGGCGGACAAGCAGCAACTAGGCTGCTAATGCAACTCTATCGTTTGCGTTTAATTTTAAGATTTGATTCGTAACGTGATATCATACGGATAGCTTCTCCAGCTGCAAGACCCCTGTCGAAACCATGACTGGCCCTTATTAAATTTTCAAGGAACTTATGTCCCTATTATATATTAACGCTTAACCAAGATTTCGAATTTTAAACTCTTTCTCAGCCTCACGTTTCATATCTCTCTTGGCAATATCAGCTCTCTTGTCATAGAGCTTCTTTCCTTTGGCAAGACCTATTTCCATTTTGGCCCTTCCATCTTTAAAGTATACCTGAAGCGGGACCAAAGTGTAACCCTTTTCTGCAATTTTTCCAGTTAATTTCATAATTTCACTTTTGTGCATTAAAAGCTTCTTAGGTCTTAATGGATCCCTGTTAAATATGTTGCCATGCTCATATGGGGAAATATTCATACCATAAGCATAAACTTCTCCCACATTATCGATTCTAATGAAAGCTTCCTTAATTGAACACTTACCTCCACGCAGAGACTTTACTTCTGTTCCATGAAGCACAATTCCGGTTTCATATTTTTCTTCAATAAAGTATTCATGATATGCTTTTTTATTATTGGCAACCAGCTTGCCCATTCCTTTTTCTGCCATAGCTATAATTTACCACACTTTAACAATATAATAAATAAACCAATAGTTTAATCTAAACACTAATAAGACGCACCAGCGAACTCCTTGCAAGCATCTATTCTAAAAATAAAAAAACCTCCTGAAAAAATCAGGAGGGTAAGAATTCAATCAAAGTATCTTAAAAAAGTTTTGTATTTAACAAAACAGCCAATAAGAAAAATACAAGGATTAATATCTTGGTAAGCTTAACAAGGGTTCCCTCCATGGAACGTCCCTTATTCTTGCCCCAATAGCTTTCAGCAGCTCCACTAATAGCTCCAAGTCCTGCTGACTTACCTTCCTGTAAAAGAATAATTGCAGATATTATTAAACTAACAACAATTAATACAACCTGTAAAACAACTCTTAATACTTCCATTATGTCTCCAATAAAAAATTTTTAAATTTAGTCTGTATTCACAGCAACTCAAAATATATTACATCATTTTATATAATAATGCAATACTAATTCACTCTTAATTTACATAGCTCATTTCTTTATTGAATGCCAGCATTATATTGTCGAAAATAATTGTATCTTACGATCAATCATTTCCTCTATTTTAGTGATGTAAAGGTCAATATCCTTCACATTATCACATCTCTCGATGCGTCCGGCATCAAACAGTCTCTTGCTAACAGTACCTGGTCCAAAGGCAAGAATATCCTGCTGCTCCTCCATCATAAGAATATTGTACAAGCCTTCTTTACCTTCTTTTGCAAATCCAACATTCTCAAGGCTTCCAGACATCTGCTTTTGTCTGTACAAATAATAGGGATACTGTTCAATCTGTCGAGTCAGATCATAAGCCATTTCCATTGCCTTATCCATCTGTTCTGCATTAGGAAGCAGCTCTTCAACGCAGGATACTTCTTCCATAATATCCTCATCTCCCCTTGCCATAGTCTGAATTGAACCAGTCTTTCTATCCTTATAGAGCTTACCGGTACGAACACTTTGCTCCAGTACACGGTACAATCTGCTGGCTTTCTTTATTGCAAGAGAATGAACTGTAATACTGTCAGGATTCAACGCACGAACCTTTTCCAGCGTATCCTTAACATCCTCAAGGTTTTCCCCCGGAAGTCCCAGAATCAGATCCATATTAATGTTATCATGTCCGCACTCTCTGGCTAATTTAAAAGCATCTACTGTAGCTTTGGCACTGGCAGCGCGACCAATCAGAGTAAGTGTTCTCTCCTGCATAGTCTGAGGATTGACAGATATTCTTGTAACCCCATACTGCTTCATTAATTCAAGCTTCTTAACAGTGATGCTGTCTGCTCTGCCAGCTTCTACTGTAAATTCTTTTACCTGTGAAAAATCAAAAGTTTTGCATACAAAATCAAGTAATTCTTCAAAACGAGCTTCATCCAAAGCAGTTGGCGTTCCACCACCTATATAAATTGTATCAATACGCCTTCCCTTAATTGCAGGAAGTGTCTGAACTATTTCCGTTTTCAAAGCCTGCAGATACTCACCTACTCTGTCCTTCCATGCACAGATTGGATAAGACGTAAATGAACAGTACAGACAGGTTGTAGGACAAAACGGCACTCCAATGTAGATGCTTATGCCCTCTCTGAGCCTGTTCTTTATTCTTTCAAGGTGAAGCTTTCTTTCTTCGCCACCTGCTGGCAAAGTCTCATCAATCCCGGCTATATGACCCAGAATGCTTGCTTCCCTATTTGAGATTTCAACTCCCAGAACAGACTTTTTAATTGATACGTTGTGATTTTTTCTAAGGAACTCTGCGATTTCAGAATTTTTCTTTCCTTCTTCCAACAGCTTGCTGGCCATCTTAACAGGCCTTACCCCAATCATATTTCCCCAGGGAAGGTCTTTATTCTGGCATTTTGACAAGGCTGAATATAAAAATAGCTTAATACAGTCCTTATCTCTTAACTCCACTGAAGCTAATTCACATACTTCATCCCTTGTCTTAGTATACTCAAAACCCTCAATCTCAGATGAAGACAGATGGTTATCTGTCTCAGCAGAAAACAGGTGTTTATCCATTGCAAAAGACAATTTATTTTCATCCCACAGAAAAGAAAAATCAGCCTCCTCTTCCAGAGTAACCTTAATCTGTTCCCCTGGAAAAAAAGCACTGACAAGCGAATGAATATCATATTGATAATCTAATTTACTAACTCTTATTTTTTTCATCTAGCCTAAAAACGGATTATAATCCTTTTCATATCCTATAGTTGTAGATTCTCCATGGCCTGGATACACTTTAGTATCATCAGGCAGTATCAGAAGCTTATCCTTAATGGATCTGACAATGGCACTCATGCTTCCAGTAGGTAAGTCTGTTCTTCCAACACTCTCCTGAAACAGAGTATCCCCTGAAATCAGAACTCCTGCTTCCTCAATATAATAGCAGCAGCTGCCACCTGTATGACCGGGAGTAGCAATAACCTTAATCTTAATATCATCAAAATTAAGTTCTGCACCATCTTCCACATACTCATCACAGGAAAAAGTACATGCTCTGCCTGCCATGGCAGAGGAGTTCAGTTTACTGCTTTCAAAAAGTTCCTTTTCGGCATTTAAACCATAAGCCCTGGCACCAGTCAGCTCACGAAGCTTTTCAGCACCCCATATATGATCAAAATGTCCATGAGTAATCAGTATGGCTTCCACACTAAAACCAGCCTCGGTAAGCTTTTCATATAAATAATCACCTTTGTCAGCCGGATCTATGGCAATACATTTCTTGCTATCTTCTCTATATATTATATAAAAGTTGGTAGCACACACTCCAAGAATAATTTTTCCAATTTTAACCTTCATCAGCCTGTCGTCCTTGTAATATCTATTACTGATTCAATATTTTTCAGCTTTTCCATTAAGCTTTGTAGAGCAACTGTACCATTTATCTCAAAACCAATTTCCATGGTAGCAACTCCCTGCTTATTTGTCCTGGTATTAAGGCTCTGAATATTATGTCCGCGCTCGGTAAAAACCTTAGTGACATCAACCAGCAGACCATTTCTGTCATTTGCAAAAATAGTAATCTCAGCAAGATATTTTTCCTGCTTATCATAATTACCACCCTGCCATTCAGCTTCAATAAGTCTCTCTCTGTCGAAATCAGACATATTAATAACATTAATACAGTCTGACCTGTGTATAGTAATGCCTCGTCCACGGGTTACAAAGCCTAATATTTCGTCCCCTGGTACTGGTGAACAGCACTTGGAGAAACGAACAGCTACATCATCGACTCCCTTGACCACAATACCACTGTTGGATTTGGAGTGCATTTTTGCACTGGCCTGATTGCTTGCAACCGATGCAATGACCTCTTCATTGGTCATCACTGTCTCATGCTCTTTATCGTACAGCTCCTTCATTTTATTCAGGATCTGTCCCTCTTTCAGGCCACCATGGCCTACAGCAGCAAGAACTGATTCCCAATCATGGAAGCCATACTTTTTCATTACATAATCAGTATATGGGCTTCTGATTAGCATCGCAGAATCGTATCTCTTATCCTTACAGTATGCAAGAATCAGTTCACGACCCTTTACTATATTCTCTTCTTTTAATTCATGCTTAAACCACTGGCTTATCTTATTTTTTGCCTGGGTAGACTTAACGATACTGAGCCAGTCTCTGGAAGGACCATGGGAATTCTGAGAAGTCAGAATCTCAATACGGTCACCATTTTGAATCTGATAGTCTATGGTAACAAGCCTTCCATTTACCTTGGCACCAATCATTTTATTACCTACAGCAGAATGTACTGCATAAGCAAAATCTATAGGTGTACTTCCAAAGGGAAGATTTTTAACCTCGCCAGTAGGGGTAAAACAGTATACATGATCGGAAAACAGATCCAGATCAGACTTCAAGAGTTTCATAAACTCTTTATTATCTGACATATCTGTCTGCCATTCCAGAATCTGTCTTAACCAGGTAAGCTTTTCCTCTTCACTGCCATCAACCTTCTTGCCATCAGAAGCCTCTTTGTATTTCCAATGAGCAGCAATACCATACTCAGCAGCTCTGTGCATGTCAAAGGTTCTGATCTGTACCTCAAAGGGCTGACCGTTCCTGCCGATAAGAGTAGTATGCAGGGACTGATACATGTTAGCCTTTGGCATGGCAATGTAGTCCTTAAAACGACCTGGAATAGGCTTATACATCTCATGGATTACACCAAGAGATGCATAACAGTCCTTGACCGAATCAACGATGATACGAACTGCGAACAGATCGTATATCTGATCCAGAGTCTTGTCCTGATTTTTCATTTTCTTATATATACTAAAGAAATGCTTAATTCGGCCATCAATCTTTGCCTTAATTCCAGCATGATTAATATGAACACTGACTTCATCAACAATAGACTGAATATAGGCTTCTCTAACAGTCTTTCTGGTTGCAATCTTATCAACCAGATCATAATATACCTCTGGCTCCAGATATTTTAAGGACAAATCATCCAACTCAACCTTAATCTTACTAATACCAAGACGCTGGGCGATAGGTGAATAAATATCCATTGTCTCTCTGGCAATACGCACCTGCTTTTCAGCCGGCATATACTTAAGAGTACGCATATTATGAAGCCTATCAGCAAGCTTTATCATGATTACTCTGATATCCTTGGCCATAGCCAGGAACATCTTTCTCAGGTTTTCAGCCTGCATCTCAAGCTTTTCATTATCCTTGCCTGAATCCTCTGTAATAGTGGAGATATGCTGCAGCTTGGTCACTCCATCTACCAGTAGAGCCACATCTGTACCAAACGCCCGGGCAAGATCCTCATCTGTCATAACAGTGTCTTCAACCACATCATGAAGAATACCTGCAACGATTGTCTCCTTGTCCATTTCCAGATTTGCCAAAATCAGGGCAACGCTTAGGGGATGGATAATATAAGGCTCACCAGATTTTCTCTTTTGTTCCTTGTGGGCATCAGCAGCAATCTTATATGCCTTTTCAATCAAAGAAATATCATCACTGGGATGATATTTCTTTACAACCGAAATAAGCTCCTGATATAAGCTCTCAGGGCTGACAAATTCCTTACTCTGTTCAATTCTTCCATCATCTACTACAAATTCGTTTTGCATGGAAGCATCTCCTTTAGTACATTCTTTGTGTTATTAAGATTACTTTCCTGGATAAATTATTGCAGAATCAAGTCTAGTGTCTCCAATAACCTTACGGCCCTCAAGACCTGCCAACTCCATGAGTACTACCACGCCAACAACTTCACCCCCAAGTGACTCAATAAGGTCAATCATAGCTTTGGTTGTACCACCAGTTGCAATCAGGTCATCAACAATAAGCACCTTCTGACCAGGCTTTATTGAATCCTTATGCATCTCAATGGTAGCAGTGCCATATTCAAGAGCATATTCCTTAGATACTGTCTCACAGGGCAGCTTACCTTTTTTTCTAATCAGAACAAAAGGCTTGTGATTATTATATGCAATCGGCATACCAAAGATAAAACCTCTGGATTCAGGGCCAACTACTACATCAAATTCCAAATCCTTAATCAAATCTTCCATTGTATCGATTGCAAGATGCAGGCCATCAGCATCCTGAAGAACACTGGTTACATCTCTGAAAATAATACCTGGTTCAGGAAAATCTGGGATACTTCTTACATATTCTTCAAGTTTTTTCATTTTAATTCCTCCAAAATGAATAATTGTGTCCTTATGTTTTGTACTGCCAAAGAGACACCTGTGTAAAACAGATGTCTCTATAATTTCAATATTATCTATTTAGACTGGTCCTTACTTGATAATTTCAGGCCAGCTTGAAGCTCCTATTACGGATAAATATTTATCACAATGCTCAGCCGCATCCTTTGTATCCATATACTTTGCTACATCATATGCAGGCTTAGGTGTAGTAGGCTTACTGTTAGAATCTGAATTCCACAATCCACAGGCAATGTCATCATGTGCTACTTCATAGGCACTATCAACAGGTCTGTGAATAATAAATGCCTGAATAACAGGATTTGCATCGGCAAGCTTGAAAGCATAAGCAAGTGCTGCAGCCTGAAGCTCTTCACTGGCAGGAACAGAATGTGACTGTGAGTTAAATAACATTTCTGATAATGACAGATATCTGACATTTCCTTCAGGATTTCTAAAGGTACTCTGGGAAATGTAATTAGTCATTACTTTCATATTAATAGGTGTAACCATTCTGGTTGAAGCATCATTGCTCAGCAGATTCATAGTTTTATATGAATCAGGAATATCCCAGAATCTTGGACAGGTCAGGGGCAGAGGATGTGGATGTGCTGCCAGACCCCAGTCAATATTACCATGAGACTTAACCAGTGAATTGAAATTATCCAGGAAATACTTGCAGCCATACTGGTTTGCAGTACCATCTTCCCAAGTCCATCTCTGATCAATACATGTAAGAACTCTTGCATTTCCATTAGCTGATTTGATTGCATTGTAAGCAACTCTGAACTCTTTTTCATATTCAGCACAGAATCCTGACACGCTCTTATCACCAACAAAATGCCATGGGTTATTATTATTTACTTCGTTACCAATAATCCAGTTGCTGACAGTTCCACAACCAATATTGGAATATCTTGCGCCCAGGAAATTAAGGAGAGCTGCTATTGTCTCCATACCCTGCTGCTCAGCAACATTCCATCCATAATGTCTATAACCTGGTACTCTTCCTCCAGGAGTAGTGAGATATTCACGTCCTGCCATAAGAGTATTAACAATCTGCATTGTTACTTCCAGACCATTCTGTGACCATTCCTTGACTGTTGTGTCATATGAATCTACAGTTGCTTTTGAGAAATGATAGGTCTTGCCATTATATTCATAGTCAATAGTTTCTCCACCTCTGAAGAAATATGCTAACTCTAAATCATATAATACATGCTGGCATCCCATATCATAAATAATGTCTAAAGCTGTTACGTCACCAGTAGCACCCTTCTTTGAAGATCTTTTGGGATTAGGAGTAGTAAACTGGGCGATTGCTTCGGGGTTAGTTATATATGCCTCATCTGTTACAGCCTTATAGCCGTTTCCATCCTTAACGCACACATAGAACTTATCATATAAATGGCTCTCTGTTGTTCCATTGCAAAGAGGACCTGACAGCATCACATTAGTCTTCTTGGCAGCAGAGCCAAGTACTTCACCCTCAGATATGCTGTTCTGATAGGGTTTTACACCAACCAGATAATAATTATTATCACTGCTTGCTTCTGCAGCACCCATGGATGCGGTTACATTAACTGAATCTCCTGAGATATTACAGAGTGTAATATTTCCTTTTGCCAACGCAGTCATAGGACACATTGCTATCGCAACTGCAGCTATTACAATACAGAATTTAAACTTTTTAAACATTATTTCCTCCAAAAAATTTTTTCACACTGCAACTAACTATATCATTATAGTCAGATATTGTAAATCTTAACCAAAGTATTCTGAAATATCAAAACCATTAACAAGTAATACTTTTGACTCATTATCGTTATTAAACCAGGACACCTGAACCTTGAGCCACTTTCTCAAAGCTTCAAAAAAGAATTCTCCAGTCATGCTGTCATGAGGCATATTTGGATCCAGCATGGACAGCTCATCCTCAGACATTTCTGATTGTTTGTGATGGAGCGCTCTGTAACTAAAATCACCAATAGAAAGGGTCGGAACCTCGTTCATTAGTCGTCTGTTAGCAAAACAGATTTCCTTGGTATTATAGTCTACAAGATATACATAGCTGTCAAAATCATCTAATAGCTTAAGCTTAGAAAGTGTATCATGCCAGCTTCCCTGCTTACCAAACTGCAACAGATACATCTGTATCAGCCTTACAAATCTTCTGATATTGTCCATATCGCCGGCTTCAATATCAATATTATCTCCGGCAACAGCCTGTAAAAGTAGAATGCCGGCCATCTTGCCATGTATAGCCATGGGGCACACTATCTGAGTCTTAATATTATCAACATTAAAATACTCAGCCATTTCATCACTCAGCATGTCATAATTTTGAACTAAAAACATGCTTCTTTGGAGTTTTAATCTGTTTAACAGAGATACGAACAGAGGTGTTTTGGATATTGCCATATTCTCATCCAGATTATCCTTAATGTACTGAATTTCTTTTTCCTCAAGGGTAATTTCATCAGTTACGGAAATATATGCTCTGTCAAATCCATAATGCTCAGATATTAGCTGAAGAGCTGTCTCCACAGGAGTTTTGTTCGCCACTCCATTAGAGAATATATCACTAATAACATTCTCCAGCTCCCCTGCTGTCATATTCTTAGGATCCCATTTAATACTAGAATCCATTTCATTCTTCTTGGCTAATTCTGACTTTAGTGTCTGTGCTCCTTCAAATATCTGATAACCATTAGAGCATTTTGCCTGTGTCTCATAGAGTCCTGACAGTGCTTTCTCTAACAATTCAAAATATCCATTTCCATGATAGGGATACACGGAAGCACCTACACTGGCAGTAACAAACATAATTTTCCCATCTTTCTCAACCGGAAAATTAAGTGCAGAACAGATTTGCTGTGCGATATGTTCAACCACTGCTATGGACTGAACATTTCTTGCCATAACAATAAAGTCGTCAGCTCCACTCCAAATGGTCACATCCATTCTTTTAAAAATATTAATCAGGTTTTGTGAAGCAACTAACAGCGCTTCATCACCACTGTTAGTCCCAAGCATATCGTTTATCAGCTTGAGGCTATCCATATCTATTACATAGAGTGCATGTATCTTTTCAGGTTCCTTTTCAAGTATGGCAGATACACATTTTGCACCCTCTTCGTCATCAGACCAGCCCATATGACGAATTATTTCTTCTACAGTCTTTGGTTCAGCATTTTTTTCCGATGAATCCTCAGCTGTTGCTTCTTTTATAAAACGTCCTACAGCATGAGTTACATACCCTTCAACTCCACTAATGGATGTAAGAATAATACGATATCTGTCAGATACCTCACTTCTATCTATGGAAACAGTTCCTGTCTGCTGTAGACTTTTAGGAAACTTCAAGGAATCAACCACCATGTCGTACAACAATCTTCCACCTGGCAGACTATCCTTCTCAGCATCATTGGTTTCCAGATACTGCTCAACATACTGTATCTGATGAATACCATCTCCATTAACCTCGGAAATGGTCATAGTATCATTCTTGGCATTATATTCAAACAATTTCTCATTTTGAGCATGAGTATCTATTGATAACAGTTCTGACTGCCTCTTAATTTCACTGGCAACCTGACATCTGTCAGTTACATCATGAATTGCAGTCAGCACAACAGCACCATCCTCACATTTTTCGTACAGGTTGGTGACAAACTGAAGATATCTTAGATTACCCTGCGAACTAACTGTACGCACAGTAATATCAACAGCTCCATTATCTTTTAGAACTTCCTTTACACCCTTGAAGAACAGGGGCTTATCTTCCTCCAGAATTAATGAAAGTATTCTGGCAGCAGCCTTATCTGCACCTTCTTTGGTGTAACCCAGCATTCGATATCCACCATCATTCATATAAATGAGTTCTGTACCAGATGTGGAAATCTTAATAATTGCCAATCCGGTCAGCATGGAATCGATCATGCCCACAATTGTCTTCATATCCAGTGTATTAGTCATGCTTTGCTACTATTTCTCCACTCTTTTTGAAAATATGTTTTTCAGGAATAACGCCTCTCACACAAGAGGTAGGATAAATATTACTATTTCGACCAACTACAGTTCCAGGATTAAGTACACTGTTGCAGCCAACTTCTACATTGTCTCCCAGCATAGCGCCAATTTTTTTTAATCCTGTTTCAATCTTTTCACCCTTGTCAGTATTGCTCTTAACTACAACAAGAGTTTTATCACTTTTTACATTAGAGGTGATTGAACCAGCTCCCATATGTGATTTGTATCCAAGGATACTGTCTCCTACATAATTATAATGGGGAACCTGAACATTGTTAAACAGCACCACATTCTTAAGCTCTGTTGAATTACCAACAACTGAATTCTTTCCTACAATAGCATTGCCTCTAATAAATGCACAATGTCTTACTTCAGCATTTTCATCAATAATAAGAGGACCATTCAGCCAGGCTGTAGGATAAACCTTGGCCGACTTGGCAACCCAGATATCTTCGCCTCTCTTTTCGTACACTTCCGGATCAAGACTTCTTCCTAATTCAAGAATAAAATCCTTAATTTTAGGAAGAGCCTCCCAGGGATAGGTTATCCCCTCAAAAAGATTTCTTGCAATTGTTTCATCAAGATTATATAGATTATTAATCTTACAAGCTTCCATTTTACACTTCCTTTTTACCTGATTTTCAGGCATTTTTATTTATATACTTTAGCGACTTCGTCATAGCGGCTTCTTAAGGCATTCACATTTGCATTTCTAACCGCAAGAGTACGTCTTGTAATAAAGTCATTAATTTTAGTGGTATATTCTTCTTCGCTAACCTGACCTTCTGCTACTCCAGATAATCCCTTCTCCCAGCTTGCTGTAAGCGCTGGATTTAAAAGGGGCTTCATACTGGCATTTACCACCTCGAAAATCATCTCACCCATCTGAGTAGGTGTTACAACCTGTGTCTTTTTATTCAGATTCAGATATCCAATAGTAAAGAGCTTCTTTAATATACCATCGCGGGTAGCCGGAGTACCAATTCCATTACCCTTTATCTGAGCTCTAAGTTCCTCATCCTCAATAAACTTTCCGGCACTTTCCATTGTTAATATCAGTGTACCAGAGGTATATCTCTTTGGTGGCGAAGTCTCACCCTCTTTTATGTCAAAACCTGTAATATTTATTTTTGAACCTTTTTTTAGATTCTTGATTAACTCAATCAGGTTTGCGTCAAAGGCTGTATTATCTTCATCCTCTTTGTCCGAATCACTCTGGGCAGATTTCTTTTTCTGATAGCTGCCTTTTGTAACAGGAATATATCCCTCATCAGTCATGACCTTAAAGTTTGCATAGAATTTCTCAGTTTTATGCTGAACACATAGAGAAATCTTGTTATAAAGGGCAGGTCCAAAGAAAATGCTTAAAAATCTTCTGCAGATTAGCTCATATACAGATGCTGACAATTGAGACAAACCATTTACCGCACCAGTCTGACCTGTCGGAATAATAGCATAATGATCAGTAATCATTTTGTCATTTACATACCTTTTTGACTTAGCAATATCCTTATATGAACCACTTTGTATTATATCATTTGCAAAGCCTGCAACAGGTCCATAATTCTTAAGGCCGGAAATATTCTTCACAATCTCCTTGGCAACAGCATTGGATAATACTCTGGCATCTGTTCTTGGATATGTTGTTAGCTTTTTTTCATACAGCTCCTGAGCTATTTCCAGCGTTTTATCAGGGCTGATTTTAAATATTCGTGAACAGTCATTCTGTAACTCAGCCATGTTATACAACTGAGGCGGATTCTTGGTTTCCTTTTTCTTTTCAGAACTGTCAACCGTTGCTTCCAATGGCAGCTCAAGCCTGTTACCACCATCTGTCAGCAGATAAGAAATCAGCTTTCTGGCGCTTTCTTCTGTTTTGAATCCACTTTCATTATAAAGTACATCCTTGCCAAAAGCACAACTGCCTTCCACAGCCTTCCATTCAGCTTCGAAGGAGGCATCTCCCAGGGACAGATTTGCAAGCACTCGAAAAAAAGGAGTTTTTACAAAATTACGTATTTCTCTTTCTCTGTCTACAACAATTCCAACTACGCAGGTCATAACACGACCAACATTGACAGAGCATCTCTCAATATTCAGATAATTCTGAATACTTCTACCATAGGATACCGTTAGTGCACGGGAAAAGTTAATGCCCATAAGATAATCGACCTTAGCCCTTAAATAGGCAGCAGTACTTAAATTATCATATTCAGACAAATCTTTTGCTTCTTTAATTCCCCTTAAAATCTCTTCATTAGTCTGAGAATCTATCCATACTCTTTTTCGGGTTTTCCCCTGAATATGGGCTTCCTGTTCAACCAGACGATATATATATTCACCCTCACGACCCGAGTCGGTACAAACATAAATTGTATCAACATCATCTCGCTTCATTAATGAAGTGACACTGTCAAACTGTGCCTTAGCTTCTTTAATAACTTCATATTTCCAATTTACCGGAATAAAGGGAAGCGTCTCAAAGGTCCATCTCTTAAACTTTTCATCATATACTTCCGGATAGCTCATGGTCACCAAATGACCCACGCACCAGGTAATGATGGCCTCCTCTGATTCTAAAAAGGAGCGCTGATTATTAAATTTATAACCCAAGGCATCAGCAAACTGTCTACCAACGCTTGGTTTTTCTGCAATAAATAAACTCTTCATTCTATAAAGCATTCAATCCCAATAAGTGAAGATTTTTCTTGACTCTGGCTTCCAGAATCAGTTTTTCATCAAATCTTGTGGCTGAGAAGAGATATATCTGCTTTGGATCAACCTTAGCCTGAACTGCCTGGAACATGAGCCATTCATAGTCCTCATACAGATACACAGGCTTGTCCCAGTTACAATATGATATAAGGCAGGAACCATCTTCAGCCTTACCAATCAGGCTAATATTTCCTGTCTTTCCAATCCACTCACGGCCTTCCACAAATGATACAGGAAGCTTTCCTCTGTCATTCAATCTGTTTAATGCTTCTGTACAAACCTTGGTAAAAGCACTTGTTACATAACTTCTAAAGCCATTAGCAATATATTCATCATAAAATTCTTCAGCCGGAAGAAGTGTAAGATCACTCAAATTTGGATATAAAAATTTAAAATAAAATCTTACTAAGGGATTAACAATTCTATATATTCCCTTCTTGGTATTATCTCTGCCATCAGTATCACAGGAGTACACTTTTTCTACCAGTTCAAGTTCCATCAGATTCTTAAGATATACACTAATTTTAGCCCTTGAAAAGCCTGTATGCTGATACAGATCATTTAACTTTTCCATGCCCTGAGCCATACTGGTTAACAGAGCATGATATACATTAGTTTCTCTAAGCTCGCTTCCTACTATGGAAAGCGCTTCCTCATACAATACACCATGTCCGCTTAACAAAGTTCTGCATACATTATCACGGATTGACAGCTTTGGATCAAAGGTATTCCATAATTCAGGGAATCCTCCCAGAATACTATAGGCCTCAATCTGCCATTCTCTGGTATTCTCTCTAAAATGTCTGGAGAGCTCATAGAATCCTCTCTCCTTCATCTTGACAAAGCCTGATATTTCATAGGCCAGCTTACCAATCTTCTCTACCAGCGTATTTTCAATAAATCCAACAGCTGTAGAGGATAAAATAACCAGAACCGGATTGTCATCCCAGGAATTATGCAAAAATGCTGCAAGTTCAGTAATAAAATCAGGACTGGTCTTGATAATGTATTCAAAGTCCGAAATGACAAGAATTCGTTTCTTATCCGTTCTCTCGCACATGGCATTAAAAATATCAGTGTATGTGGGATAGGGAGAAATAATCGCATTCTTCTTCTTTAATTCAGCAGCCCAGAGGAACTGCTGTTCCTTCTCAGATACACTTCTGGCACGATAGTAGCTATAAGGAAGACCATCCCAAAAATCCCTGACAAGTCTCCATGGATTCAGATGCTTCTCTCCATACAGAACAATCATACCACTTCCAGGTCTGTCATAATATTGTCTTAAATGTTGTATTTCAGAGGTTTCTCTCATAATTTATTCATTACCATCCATAAACAAGTCGAATTCGAACTGTGATTCAGACTCATGATTCTTGTCTTGTGCTATTTCTTTTAGCTTATTCAGTGCATCCTCTTTTGATACAGGCTTACCAAGCAAATAGCCCTGAATAACATCACAACCCATTTCCTTAAGATGCTCAAGCTGCTCCTCATTTTCAACACCTTCAGCAATAGTTTCATATCCAAGCTGTTGAGTCATGGCCAGTACATTCGAAAGAATAATATAGTCTTTGTTTCCTTTTGACATGTTTTCTACAAATGAACGGTCAATTTTCAAGGTTTCAACAGGAAGATTTTTCAAATATGACAGGGATGAATAGCCCGTACCAAAATCATCTATTGAAATACGGATTCCAAAGCTCTTTAAAGCCATTAGTTTTCTAATCATGGCATCAAAATCTTCAGAAAAAACGGATTCTGTTATCTCTATTTCTATTTCTGCAGGATTAATATGATATTTCTGAATCAGGCCCTGAATATGAGACTGAAAATATTCATTTCTAAACTGTACTGCAGATACATTAATACACATGAAGAGCGGGTCGTGATAATACTTCTTCCATTCAGCCAGTGCAGCCATAGACATTTCCATAGCCTGATCTCCAATTGGAATAATCAGACCAGTTTTTTCCGCCAGGGGAATAAACACATCTGGAGGTATCATTTTTCCATCGCTGGTTTTCCATCTAAGGAGAGCCTCCCAGCCTCTAATATCTCCTGTATATGCATCAAACTGAGGCTGATAATACATAAAAAACTCTTTATTCTTATATGCTGCTTTCAGTCTGTCTTCTAATTCTATATCTTTTCTAAAGGCATCAACTATTGATTTATCAAAATACTTTATGCGACCTTTACCCTGATGTTTTGCCTGAAACATAACTATTTCAGAATTATTAATCAGTTCAGGCGCATTTTTGCCACCTTCGGGATAATCGCACACTCCGACACTGACCGAGATATTAATCTCCAACTGTGTTAATCTAAGAGGTCTCTCTAGTCTCTCACGAATCAATTCATGAATATATCCAATATTTCTTCTGCCAACCGGATCATAAATTGCAATATAAAACTGGTCTCCATTAAATCTGGAAACCATAATATTTTCATGATTACATATCTCGCTTAGATACTGACCAAAGACCTGTATCAGCTCATCGCCAACCATAATACTGATGCCATCATTTATTTTTCTAAAATCATCAATATCAATATTAGCAACAGTAATAGTCTTTTCTTCTCTCTCAGCTTTAGCAACCCACTCCATCAGTTTCATAACAAAGTACTCTCTGTTATTCATCCCAGTGGTCTTGTCATAGTAAACAGCAGTCATAAGCTCCTTATTCTGGAGATATAACTTTGTGTTATCATGAAAGCTTATTATCTTGGCATGAGGATTACCATCTTCATCTATAATTAAATGACATTTTGCCAGAGCCCATATATCATCAAGGGCAATTTCTATCTCATTGTATTTTTCCTGATATCTCTCAGGAAACAAAAAATGATTCAGTACATTGCCATCTAACGACTCAATCTGATCAAGAATTTCATACAAATCTCTGATAGTATTAATCCGTTGTTCTTTAAAGAAATAATTATAATTACCTAATGCATTAAAGGTATTGTCTTCAAAATAGTAATAAAATAGACCATTACCCGATGTGTTTACAATTTCAGCATAAACATCACGGTCAATGGTTAATTTTTTATTTACTGCCTGGAGATAGTCTAATTGATATCTCATTTCATCCATTGAAAAAAATACCTCTATAAATAAATACTTTCAGGATGCCCTAAAAAAGGCATCCTGACATAAAAATTATTTTGCGTTAATATATCCTTTTGCTTTAAGTAACTCTGCACACAGAACTGCGCCGCCTGCTGCACCTCTGACTGTGTTATGTGAAAGGCCAACAAACTTCCAGTCATATACTGTGTCTTCACGAAGACGACCTACTGAAATGCCCATTCCTTTTTCAAAATCCACATCCATTGCTATCTGAGGACGATTATCCTCTTCCAGATACTGAATGAACTGTGTAGGAGCTGAAGGAAGCTTAAGTTCCTGAGGTACTCCACTAAAGCTTGTGAGCTTCTCAATGAGCTGTTCCTTGGTAGGATTCTTTTTAAACTTAACAAATACAGCAGCTGTATGACCATTAAGTACAGGAACTCTGATGCACTGACAGGTGATTACTGGACTTGTAGCAGGTACAATCTGTCCATCCTTAACTTCACCCCAGATTCTTAAAGGCTCTTTTTCACTCTTTTCTTCTTCACCACCAATATAAGGGATGATATTTCCTTCCATCTCAGGCCAGTCCTTGAATGTCTTGCCTGCTCCGGAAATAGCCTGGTATGTAGTAGCTACAACCTCATAGGGCTCAAATTCCTTCCAAGCAGTAAGTACCGGTGCATAGGACTGAATTGAGCAGTTAGGCTTAACTGCTACAAAGCCTCTTGTGGTACCAAGACGCTTTTTCTGTGCTTCAATAACTTCAGCGTGCTCAGGATTAATCTCTGGAACCATCATAGGAACATCTGGTGTCCAACGGTGAGCTGAATTGTTAGAAACTACAGGTGTTTCAGTTTTTGCATAATCTTCTTCGATTTTCTTGATTTCTTCCTTGGTCATATCAACTGCGGAAAATACGAAATCAACTTCTGCTGCAACCTTTTCAACTTCGTTAACATTCATTACAACAATATTCTTAACGGCTTCTGGCATAGGTGTAGTCATTTTCCATCTACCACCAACAGCTTCCTCATATGTCTTACCAGCACTTCTGGGACTAGCTGCAATAGTAGTAACTTCAAACCAGGGATGATTCTCAAGTAAAGAGATAAATCTCTGTCCAACCATTCCTGTTCCGCCTAAGATACCAACACGTAATTTCTTTTCACTCATTTTCTTCATTCTCCTCATCTTTTACAGATCATCCGATCCAACATCTAAATATTTGATAACAGTTTTCTATTAACTGCTATTACCTCTTTCATTGCCTCCTGACCAGGAGCTCCAATAGTAAGTCTCTTGGAAACACAGGTCTGAAGACTAATTGCTTCATAGACGTCCTCTTCAAATACAGGACTAATCTCCTTCAGTTCTTCAATGGTCATATCATCAATTGCACAGCCTTTTTCTATACAGGCCAGTACAAGTCTTCCAATAATGCTATGAGCATCTCTGAACGCAACACCCTTTACTACCAGATAGTCAGCTGCATCAGTGGCATTTGTAAAACCGCCCAATGCACTGGCTGCCATAACATCCTTTCTAAAAGACATGGAATGAAGCATTCCGGTAAAGAGTCTTAAGCATCCCTTAGCAGTATCAAAGGCATCAAAGCTCATTTCCTTGTCTTCCTGCATATCCTTATTATATGCCAATGGCAATCCCTTCATTACAGTTAACATGCTCATAAGGGCACCATATACACGTCCGGTCTTGCCTCTAAGCAGCTCAGCAATATCCGGATTCTTCTTCTGGGGCATAATTGAGGAACCGGTAGAATAGGTATCACTTATCTCAACAAATCTGTACTCATTAGTATTCCAGATACAGATTTCCTCACAAAATCTACTCAGATGCATCATAACCATGGACAGGTCTGAAAGGTACTCTATCAGATAATCTCTGTCGGAAACTGAATCCATACTATTTAATGTAGGTCCATCAAAGCCAAGCAGACTGGCTGTCAGTTCTCTGTCAAGTGGATAGGTAGTACCAGCCAGAGCTCCGGAACCCAGAGGACAGTAGTTCATCCTCTTTCTTGTATCCTTTAATCTGTCATAGTCTCTTTTGAACATTTCAAAATAGGCACCCAGATGATGACTTAATGTAATAGGCTGAGCCTTCTGGAGATGTGTGAAACCAGGCATATAGGTGTCAATATGCTCATCCATCATATTAAGAATCACTTCCAGCAATTCCTTAATCAACGCAGCACTTTCATCAATCTCATCTCTTGTATAAAGCTTCATATCAAGAGCAACCTGATCATTTCTGCTTCGTCCGGTATGAAGCTTCTTACCAGGCTCACCAATTCTTTCAGTAAGCACTGCCTCTACAAAGCTGTGAATATCTTCATACTCTTCAGTAATCTGTAAAACACCACTTTCTACATCCTGAAGAATTCCCTCCAGGCCTGCAACCATTTTATCTTTTTCTTCTTCGGAAACAATGCCGCACTTGGCTAACATGGTTACATGAGCAATACTACCCTTAATATCCTGTTTCCAGAATCTTTTATCAAAATTTATTGATGCATTAAATGCATATACCAGGTCATCTGTCTTCTCGCTAAAACGACCGCCCCACAATTGAGCCATTATATTTTCTCACTTTCTGTAAAAAATTAAATTTAATTTTAGCATATTTGTGATGATTAATTCAATATTTTTGTACTAAAATAAATACACCTATATTTTCAGTCTTTTATTTTCCCCAATTGTCAAGCTCAGACTTTAATGCTGAAATCAGTTCTCCCTCTGGCATTTTCTTAACTATCTGACCATGTTTTATCAGCAGTCCTTCACCTAATCCACCGGCTATTCCCAGGTCAGCTTCCTTAGCTTCACCAGGACCATTTACTGCGCATCCCATAACTGCAACCTTAATATCAAGGGGATACTGCTGTACAAGGGTTTCCACCTGATTAGCCAATCCAATCAGGTCTATCTTGGTTCTTCCGCAGGTTGGACAGCTGACAACTTCGATACCACCCTTTCTAAGACCCAGTGTACGTAAAATAAGCTTTGCAGACTTGATTTCTTCCACAGGATCACCGGTTAAGGATACACGAATTGTGTCTCCAATACCCTGACCAAGAATCAGTCCCAGTCCAATACTGGACTTAATATTTCCAGAAATAAGCGTTCCAGCCTCTGTAATTCCAACATGAAGGGGATACCCTGTTTTTCCTGCCAGCAGTTCATGCGCTTTTACACACATCATTACATCACTGGACTTAATCGAGATTACCAGATTGTCATAGCCCAAATCCTCTACCTGATGAACCTTGTCCAGGGCTGATTCTACTATTCCCTCTGCAGTAACTCCTCCATATTTTTCAACAAGATTCTTTTCTAAGGATCCTGAATTAACACCTATCCTAATAGGAATATTTCGTTCTCTGGCCACATCAACAACTGCTTTCACCTTGTCAGCAGAACCTATATTTCCAGGATTAATTCTAATCTTGTCAGCCCCGTTTTCCATGGCCATTATGGCCATCTTATAGTCAAAATGAATATCAGCAACCAGTGGAATATGGATTTGCTTTTTGATTTCTTTTATGGCTAAAGCCGCCTCAGAATTAGGAACAGTACATCTGATAATCTCACAGCCTGCCTGCTCAAGCCTTAATATCTGATCAACTGTAGCTTTAATATCCTCTGTAGGTGTATTGGTCATGGACTGGATTGCAATTCTGTTGCCACCACCTATTGTAACATTACCAATTTTGACCTCTTTGGTATTATATCTATACATACGCTAAACCCTTCCTTTCAACTAATCATTTAGGTTAAACATATCAAACAGCGAGAACTGATTGCTTTCAGGCAGATCACCCAGCAAACCCAGTTCACCCATTTTTTCAACAACCGTCTTTGAAACCTTGGCTCTCTCTCTAAAATCATCCCTTGATACATAGGGGCCCTTTTTGCTGGCTTCCATAATGGATTCAGCTGCACTGTCTCCCAGACCGTCTATACTGTTAAGTGCCGGCATGATTTTTCCATCTATAATCTGGAAGTTTCTGGAATGAGCCCTGAATACATCAATTGGCATGAAATCAAAACCTCTGGCGTACATTTCCTGAACAATCCTTAAGTCCTTAAGAGTATCCTCCTCCTTTTTGGAGATAGTCTTATCCGCAGATTTTTTCTTAAGAATTTTCAGCTCTTCCTCAGCATGTTCTCTTCCCTGACACATTATTTCATAGTTAAAACCTGAAGCTCTGATTGAGAAATATGCCGTGTAGTAGGCCAGGGGATAATATACCTTGCAGTAGGCTACTCTCCAGGCCATCATAACATATGCTGCCGCATGGGCCTTGGGGAACATATACTGAATTTTTTCACAGGACCAGACATACCAGTCCGGAACATTGTGGTCAAGCATATCTTTTTTCCACTCAGGCCATTCTCGACATTTACCCCTGGCTACATTACCCTTTCTGACATTTTCCATGATTTTAAAGGACTGCTCTGAATCTAATCCCATTCCAATCAGATAGGTCATAATATCATCTCGGGTACATATTGCAGTTGAAATTGTAGCCTTGCCCTCCTGAATAAGTGTCTGAGCATTGCCCAACCATACATCAGTACCATGAGAAAGTCCTGCTATTCTAATCAGATCAGAAAATCCTGTTGGTTTTGTATCTAAGAGCATCTGAATAGTGAATGCTGTACCAAACTCGGGTATTCCCAGGCATCCAAGCTTACAGCCATCGATATCTTCCGGTGTGATTCCAAGGGCTTCAGTCCCATGGAAAATACTCATTACTCCCTTATCATCCAGAGGAAATGTAACCGGATCTATGCCAGTTAAATCCTGAAGCATTCTCATCATAGTAGGATCATCATGACCGAGAATATCAAGCTTTAACAGGTTGTGATCTATGGAGTGATAATCAAAATGAGTCGTAATTGTATCTGTCTCCATATCATTGGCCGGATGCTGAATGGGAGTAAAGGAATAAATATTCTCACCAACCGGAAGAACGATTATTCCTCCGGGATGCTGACCTGTTGATCTCCTGACTCCTGTGCAGCCTAACGTAATACGGTTTATCTCACTTTTTCTCTTTGGCATGCCACGTTCTTCAAAATAATTCTTAACATAGCCATAGGCGGTCTTATCAGCCAGAGTTCCTACAGTACCTGCTCTGAATGTCTGACCATATCCAAAGATTACTTCTGTATATTTGTGAGCCTTACTCTGATATTCACCAGAGAAATTCAGGTCGATATCCGGTTCCTTGTTTCCCTTAAAGCCCAGGAATGTTTCAAAAGGAATATCAAAACCGTCCTTAATTAAGGGAGTTCCACATTCGGGGCAGTCCTTGTCAGGCATATCCACACCGGCACCGCCTGCATATTTATTTACTTCTTCCGAATCAAATTCAGAATAGTGACACTTGGGACAATAATAATGAGGCTTTAATGGATTAACCTCAGTAATTCCGGACATGGTGGCAACAAAGGAAGAGCCGACACTACCTCTCGAGCCAACCAGATATCCGTCTTCCACCGATTTCCAAACCAGCTTCTGGGCAATGATATACATAACGGCAAATCCATTGCCAATAATTGAATTCAATTCCCTTTCAAGTCGGGCCTCAACTATCTGTGGCAGATTATCACCATACATTTCATGAGCTTTTGTATAGCAGATTTCTCTAAGTATTACATCAGAATTTTCAATAACAGGAGGACATTTGTCAGGTCTAACGGGATCAATGGATTCAATGGAATCAGCTATTTTTACTGTATTAGTAATAACAACCTCTTCTGCCGTATCTGCCCCCAGATAGGAAAACTCCTCCAGCATTTCTTCAGTTGTATGCAGATACAGTGGAGCCTGATCATCCGCATCAGCAAATCCCTTACCTGCCATGATAATACGTCTGTACAGTTCGTCTTCAGGATCTAAAAAGTGCACATCACAGGTTGCAACAACAGGCTTGTCCCACTGTCTTCCCAATTTGACAATTTCTTTATTAATCTCTCTAATATCGTCTTCAGACTTAATTCTCTCAATCTTGGGAGAATCAATCATGAATTTGTTGTTTCCAACAGGCTGTATTTCGAGATAGTCATAAAAAGAGACAATTCTGGAAATCTCTTCATCACTTTTTTCTTCCAGCAAAGCTCTGTATAGTTCACCAGCTTCACATGCACTGCCTATTATTAGCCCCTCACGATACTTATTTATCATGCTCTTGGGAATCTTGGGTCGCTGTTTAAAATAGTCCAAATGGGACATGGAAACCAGTGTATAGAGGTTAACACGACCAATATCATTCTTAGCTAATAATATACAGTGATAATTGTGACTGTTTCTAATCTTTTCCTTGCTAATTGCAGCCAATGCATTAATTTCACCAAGGGTTTTTACACCCTTTTCAGCAAGCATCTTGACAAATCTAAGGAAAACCTGAACAGTTACTTCTGCATCATTAACTGCTCTGTGGTGCCCCTCAAATACAATTTTAAACTCTTTACATATAGCATCCAAAGTATGCTTTCTATGGTTTCCAAGGAGCATATGGGATAAGCCCATAGTGTCAACGTGGGTAAAATCATAGGCAAGCCCTAATTCGTTGGCTTTTTCTTTTATAAAAGAGGTATCAAATCCTGCATTGTGTGCAATCAGTACATGTCCTTTGCAAAAATCCAGGAATCTGGGAAGAACAGTCTTAATTGTTTCACTATTCTTGACCATATCATCCCTGATGGTAGTAAGCCTGGTTATTTCAAAAGGAATTGGTACCTCAGGATTAATAAACTCACTAAAACGGTCTACAATTTCACCATTGTGGACCTTAACAGCTCCTATCTCTATAATGCGACATTTTTTAGGAGACAATCCGGTTGTCTCAATATCAAATACTACAAAATCTCCCTCCAGAGAAACTTCTGTATCTTTTCCGACAACCACATTTTTTTCATCATCTACCAGATATATTTCACAGCCATAGATTATCTTAAAAAAGTCCTGTCTGTCAGGGTTCTCATCTCCCCCATCCTGTCTCTTCTTCTTTTCAACTCTCCACAAATCCTGCCAGGTGTGAAATGCCTCTGGAAAGGCCTGACAAACACCGTGATCGGTAATAGCAATGGCAGGATGACCCCATTTATAGGCTCTGTTCACTATGGCCTTGGCATCTGACACTCCATCCATATCACTCATTTTTGTATGACAATGAAGCTCAACTCTCTTTCTGGGAAAGTTATCCTTTCTCTCTTTGATAAAACTGGGAATCTTCTTGATTCCTCCAACACGACCCATAGTAATTTCATGTTCAAAATCATCCATGCTTACAAAGCCCTGGACCTTTACAAATGCACCCTTTTTAATATCGGCTACCTCGGCCATATTTTCATCTTTGACAAAAATCTTGACGGACAGGGTATCACTGAAATCTGTTACTGCAAAAGAAATAATTGTTCTTTCGCCACGGATTGGTCTGGTATCATACTCAATAATCTGGCCAGCAATTACAACCTCACCCATTTCACCCTGGATGTCGATAATAGGCATAGCCTCAGATTCAATATCCTTTCCATATATGACGTCCGGATTGTCAGATCGCTTAACAGGACGTTTTCCATCCCACTTAGACTTTTTGCTGCCATCCTTTTCTGAATCCTTCTCAGATTTTTTATCTGAAGGCACTTCAACACTTTTATCCTGTATGTTCTCAGCTTGTACTGTGTGTTCTTCACTATTATCAAACCCAGAATCAATACCAATTCTTCTGGCAATTTCGGAGGTCATCATATCCAGACGATATTCCATATCTTCCTTGCCACGGGTAGCCTCTTTTAGTTTGTAATCACAGTTAATTATTGCCTTTTCAATACAAAAGCGTTTTCTGAATACAGAATAAAGCTTATCGATAAATTCATCTTCCATTCCTTTGATAGCCTTATTCTTCTGAAGTGTAATATTAAGGGTAATGTCGTCCGGAAAACTAAAGGCTGCCGTCTTTAATATCTGATAATAGATAGGACTGGCCTTGGCAAACTCAAGGAGCAGAGACTCATTGTACTCCTCCATCAGCCTCTGCATATTATACTGATCGCTTAAATGATATTTTTCCCGAATCTTAACAATCCCTTTTTGCTTCTGGAAAATAGCTTTGGTCAAAATATCTTCCATATCAAGGATTGCTGACTTTCTAATAATATGATCCGATTCAATATACACATTGCAAACATCCTGCCTCATGGTAAGGCCCTTGACATCTACCTCTTCAAACAGAATCCTTAAATCCTTTTTACACTGTATAAAATTAAATTTGTCTAAAAATAATACTGAATCCATTACTCAAATAAATGCTGCCTTAAGCTTAATGTGTCCTTCAAATATATACTACTGTTTTCCCTCATGAAGCTTTCAATCTCCGGAATGTCATTGGACCAGCCAGCTCCGATAAAAGGCATTCCAAATGCTTTTGCCATATCATAACCGGGCTTTAGGTCATCCACCATAACCATCTCCTCAGGCTTCAAGCCATATTTTGAGGCCACCTGACTAGGCCCATACACAGAGGGCTTTCTGTTTTCAGGAGAACATTCCCACCCAAATATTTCGTCAGGTACCGGTAGCTTATTAGCTTCATAATCGCGTCTGATATTAAAGTCAAAGGAATGGGAAATTACTACAATAATTCCACCATTATTTTTAAAGTCCCATATTATTTCCTTCATGCCAGGATAGACAGTTGGAATATGCTCTTTAACATAGGCCTTCCATATCTCAGTTTCTTCCAAAAGTTCTTCATCAGTAAAGTCATAGAGCTTTTTACACATTTCGATAAACCCGGGATGAAAGTTGTATCTAAAATAGTCTTCACATGTGATTTCATCTGCCTTGTCAGGTCTCATTTGTCTTAAGCATTTTACAAAAGCAGGAAAATGAATCTTTGCAGTACTATCTACAACGGTATCATCATGGTCTAATACCAGACATCTGTATCTATTCTTCACTACTGTTCTCCAACTCGCTCATTATTTTTAATTCCTTATACTCATCAGAGGTAATCATTCGCTCTTCAAATCCCATTTTTTCCATATAGGTATTAATATATGGAGCCAGATAGTAGGATCTGGATGTAAAAAAGCCCTGAATATTTTTAACTTCTTTTCTAAAATCAGAATCAATACCATATCTGATATTATTCTGATCAACACTATCCTTGATTACTACTCTTAAGTCCTCAATTCTTTGATCATTTTCAGGGGCTCCCAGTATCTCATATGAATAATATTCCATGCGCTTAATAAAGTTAGCTCTAAAGGACTCATTTTGCATGAGAGCTTTAAACAGAGGATGCTCTATAGGCGAAATGCGGCCCTCCATCAGGTCATAATTTACATTATCCTGAGACAGGTCAATTAAGCAGGAATCGATATCATATAATACCCAGCGCCATCTTCCATCACAGTTTTTTGTGTCAGATTTATTTCTGGTTTTCCACATAATACAGTTATAGGTTTCATCAAAATCCAGATTGTCGATAAACAGCTGGATACAATAGTAATCCAGGAAACTGTCCAAGTCGATTTTCTGCTTAAGGGACTCAAGATTTTCATGCACAGAATAATCAGGAAAAGTGTCAGCCTTGATAATATCCATTAATTCCTGCAGTTCCTCATTAGTAGCAGTCTGTGATTCTCCATTTTTAACAATGACCACATCCTTTTCTGGAACAGAAAAATGGTTTGCAAAAAAGGTCGTATCATAACGCTCCAGCAGGCAGTATACTCCCCAGTATTCACCATTGATGTACACATTATATGGCGCATAATCTACAGCAGGAATAATATCAGAGCTAATCAGAGAAGATATGAATCCATCCCTTAGATAGCACTGATAGTTTTTAAGCATGAGTCCCTTATATCTGTGATTACTGATATTCTCAGCCTTTGATGTATTGAAATTATCAAAAAATTCAGAAAACGGATTATGGGACATATAGGTCTCTTCGCCCCTATTATCAAGGGCATAGAGGTTATATGCTTTTTTAGGGCCATCGCTACCAGCTACTCCTCTGTTTCTAATTCCAAAGGCCTGGAAAAAGCCACCTGAATTATGCTTAATATCCATGGCCGGAATAAACTGTGCAACACAATCCCTCTGCCACAGGCTGCCTCTCTGAGTAAAATTAGCCTCCACTAAAAAATCATACTTATAATCAACAGCTTCTGGATGATTTTGAATAAACTGGCTATATACATCCCCAGTAACCATAATACCTGTCTTAGAATCAATCAGATCCTTAGTATCAGCCATTATGGATAAAATGCCTGTTCTTCTATGAGCATCGATAATGTCCTTATCATCTGTTACCAGATAGGTGCCACAGGCTTCTTCGCTTATTCTTCCCCTGCTGTCTACTGATACAGCTCTGATAATATTGGCTTTGGTCACATCCTCCTCACACGGAGAATAATCCTTAACAGAAAGATCTGTTCTGGAGGACAGCACAGCAGGCTTAGTCGTTACATCCTGAATCAGAATAGGCCCAGAATATTCAAATGTATAATCCGAAGCTTTTCCAATCTCTGGCTTTGATCCATTTAGGGTGTAAAAAATGGAGGCATCTTTGTCATCGGGAACTGAAATCTCTAAATAGAATTCCTCAGAAAAGACGCCACCAGCTTGGCTAAATACTGGACATTCCGGCTGCTCATTATATCTATTCAGGCCAAAATAAAACATACAGCCTGCAGCCATAAGAAAAATTCCTGCTAAAAAAATATGAATTTTTCTATTTATAATACAATTTCTCATATTTGTCTTTTTAAAGCTATGGCATTCTGCCTTGCTTCCTCAGTAATATGAACTGCACCCAGCATTCTGGCCAGCTCATTAATACTTTCGTCTTCATCAAGATGATTAATACTGGTATTGGTTACACCATCAGAAACCTTTTTTTCTATCAGAAAATGATGATCACAGGCAGCTGCTATCTGAGGAAGATGGGTAAT
>DCIJ01000005.1:0-31236 GCA_002315945.1 Lachnospiraceae bacterium UBA1729
ATAGAGAGTAGGTAAGAATGATAAAACAAAAATATCAGGTATTAGTTGCAGATGATGAATACTGGATTAGAGAAAAATTCCGCAGCATTATTAAATGGGAGGAATATGGCCTGGAATTTATGGAGCCCGTGGAAAATGGCGAAGAAGTTTTGAAGTGCTGTCAGGAAAACACCCCGGATATCTTAATCACCGATATCAATATGCCCTTTATCAATGGGGTGGATCTGATTAGACAGATACAGGAAAAATATCCTGAAATCATCTGCTTTGTAGTCAGTGGCTATGATGATTTTGAATATGTGAAGGATTCCCTAATGGCAGGTGCCATCAACTATCTGCTAAAGCCTGTGAGCAAAATCGATCTGGTGGCGGCTCTTTCGGCAGCCCTTGAAAAAATAGGCAAGAGGGAAAAAGATTTAGAGCAGATTTTGAAGACATCTGCGCTGATTCAGGACAGGGAAATGTCTCTGTTGGTTGAAAAAGAGCCGGTGCTTTTTGCCCCTACCATGATTGTTACTGGCAGCATGGAAAATGCGGGTTATAGCATGATGCTCATAAAAATTCATAATCTGGCGGCCATCATGGAAGCAAATCATTATGATATGAATGCTATTTCCTATCATATCAAGAGCAGAATCAGAGAGCTGGCAGGCAATGAAAAGCTGCTGGTATTTAATTATATTTTTCGTTCCAACGAATTTATCATAGTGACCAACCTGGAGGTGGAAAGCCAACAACATCTGGCCACCCAGATTATTGCGGAAGCAAAAAATAAGTGGGACAGTATTGTAACCATAGCTGTGTCTGAACATGCCTATACCATGGATTCCCTGAATGAGGCTTATCTGCAGAGTGTCTCGGTGCTAATGACCAGACCCTATTGTAGGGAAAGTGTTGTGATTTTTTACAATAAGGAAAAAGAAAAAACCGGGAAAAATGTGGACAGTCCCATGACCAGCGAGCATGAGATGCGGATCAAAAGTCTGATAAAAAATGGAAATGAAAGAGCACTGCAGTCACTGGTTGGAGAAGAGATAGGACTGGCCCGCATTGAGCAGGAAAAGTGGGAATATCTGAAGGTAAGGCAGACTGTAAAAAGGATCTGTAATATTTTTATGGAAGCGGCCCAGCAGCAAAATGAGAACCAGGAAAATAACTTTGATCTGGTACTTGAGCTGGAGCACATGGCAGAAATTACTGATCGAAGTGTTGAAAAGATGGATATGGACAGGCTGCTTGAACTGCTGGAGGAATTTGTCCGTATTGTTTTATCCCAGCAGAAAAAAAGTGACTCAGGATCAACCAGAGAAATTATGCAGCAGGCAGTGAACTTTGTAGACCAGTATTATTATGAAGAGCTTTCCCTGTCTGCGTTATCAGAAAAATTTGGCATAGACAGCTCTTATTTTTCAAAAATGTTCAAAGCTCAGACCGGAGAAAACCTGATGCTTTATATAGCTCACAAGCGAATTGAGAGGGCAAAACAGCTCATGAAGCAGGGAAATACAAATCTGACAGAGATTGCATATCTGGTGGGATATGATGACTATACCTATTTCAACAGAGTATTTAGAAAATGTGAAGGAATGAGTCCAAGAGATTTCCAAAAAAGTGCAAGTGATGTTTCCTAAATTGTCCTAACAGGACATTTGGTAAGTGGAATATCATAGGATCATCACAAAAACACATTTAATTGGGAGGTTACTTATGAAGAGAAAAATTGTAAGCCTTGTATTGGGCACAACAATGATCGCATCCTTACTTTCAGGCTGTGGTCAGGCAGCAGCGGAAGCACCTGCAGCGGAAGCACCAGCAGCAAGTGAAGAGGCAGCTAAGGAAGAAGCACCTGCAGTAGAGATGGATTCTGATGAGCAGGTTACTCTTACTATTCTGGCTGGTCAGTCAACAACAGATGCAGGTATCGAGGATATGATCGACGAAGCTATGACTAAGAAATATCCAAACATTACCCTTGAATGGGAATGTGTAGGCTGGGACGGAGAGTTCCATCCCAAGATGCAGCAGTATCTGCAGACTGGTGTTCCTGATATTATCATTGGTAAGGGTCAGGATGTTGCAACCTATTCAAGTCTTGGCATTTTAAATGAAATTGATTCTGCTTATACAGACAAGGTTCTGGAAGCAGCTAATGGAAATGTAACTTTTGACAACAAGATCTATGGTCTGGTGTACAACGCATTATATCAGGGCGTTTACTACAACAGAAATATGTTCAAGGAAAACGGTTGGGAGATTCCCAAAACACAGGAAGACCTGCAGAATATTATTGATGACTGCAAGGCTAAAGGAATTGTTCCTTTCGCATCTCACATGGTTGATACATGGTCAATCGGTAATGTTACAATGCAGTTCATGATGAATGATGTATTTAACAACAACCCAGCTTGGGGTGATGATTTCAGAGCTGGCAAGACAAGCTTCTCAACTGATACAGCTGCACAGACCTGCTACAACTACAACAAGTTGATCTATGATAACACCTTCCCTGAGACCTTCTCATTAGAGCAGACAGAATGTGATGCCAAGATGGTTACTGGCGAAGCAGCCATGAAGGTATCTGGTTCATGGTCAATTCAGAACTTCCTTGATATTGATGAAAACTTTGATTTCGGCGTATTCCCATTCCCTAACCAGACTGGTGATTCCAAGCTGATCTTCGAGCCCAACATCGCAATCATGACTTCTGCTACAACAGAGCATCAGGATGCAGTAAACGCATTCCTGGATGTAATGACATCTGACAAAGATCTGGCAGTAGAAATCTATGACTACACCAAGACAGCTTCTATGTTAAAGGATGTTACACCTACCTTCACAAATCCCAGCCAGAGCGATATCGACGCTTACGCTGCAGCTGGTATGATCGTGGATGTTAACCTTGGTAACAACCAGTTAGTATGGGGCGGATTCCAGGATGAAAACGCTTCTGATATCGGAGCTTGGTTACAGGGTGATGAATCCTTTGAAGATGCATTAAAGGCATCAGATGGCAGAGCAGCTGTAAGCTCTTCCGCATCAAACTAAATTAGAAAAAAATCTTTATGGCTGCTGCAAAATTGTTGTAGCAGCCATTTTTATACCTATCATAAGGAGAAAAATGAAAGCATTACAAGGAACCCGACCAGGTGGCATGGAGAGAAAACTATTTAAACAGTATCTGATTATGGTGCTTCCTGGATTTATTATTTTTACAGTAGGACTTATCATACCGACACTGCTGGCATTCAGATATTCCCTTACCAGCTGGGATGGACTATCTGCCCAGAAGCCCTTTGTTGGTTTTGGAAATTATCTTTCATTAATGAAGGATAAAAACTTTTTACAGGCCTGGTGGTTCACCATCAAATTTACAATAGGAAATACCATTATTCAGAATGTGATGGCCCTGGGATTTGCAGTGGCTTTGGATAGCGGGCTCAAGGGACAGAAGATATACAGAACCGTATTTTTCATGCCCTGCCTTGTAAGCTCTGTCATTGTAGGTTTTATCTGGCTCAAAATGTTCTGTAATGTATTGCCGGAATTTAATGAGCTGTTTGGCACTAACATCAACTTCCTGCTATTTGGCAGCAGCAGTACAGTTCTATCAGGACTTCTGATTGCCAACAACTGGCAGTGGGTAGGCTACTGGATGCTTATTTATCTGGCAGGACTGCAGTCTATTCCGGCAGAACTGTATGAAGCGGCAAAAGTGGACGGGGCAAATGCCCTGCAGCGTTTTAAAAACGTAACTCTGCCTATGCTGGCTCCATCCATCACTATCTGTATCGTAGGAATTACGACAGGCTCACTAAAGGTATATGATCTCCTGTTATCCTCCACTGGAGGCGGACCGGGCAGATCCTCTACCTCGGTCATTCTTCAGACCTATAATACAGCAATTACGGGCAAACAGTTTGGATATGGATCTTCCATGTCAGTATCGCTGATTATGGCACTTTTACTGGTAGCTATGGTGCAGGTAAAGGCCCTGAAATCAAAGGAGGTTCAGCAGTAATGAGTTTCTTAAAAAAGAAGCCTCTTGAAGAGGCAACAAAACAGAAATATACGATGGCTACCTTTGGGGCGCAGCTGGGCATGAGCATTATGGCAATACTGTACCTCGTTCCGCTGTTCATGGTATTTAACTATTCCTTTAAGACAAAAAAGGAACTGTACTTAACCAGTGCGTTGAGCCTTCCAAAGGCTGTTCAGTGGGCCAACTATAAGAAAGCATTTTCAAAGCTGAACCTGACAACCACTTTTACCAACACTTTTTTATATACACTTATTTCAGTACTGATTCTGGCATTGTTATGCTCGGCAACAGCCTGGGCCATCGCCAGATGTAAGGCAAAATTCTTCAAGTTCTGCTATGTGTATTTCCTGGTTGGTATTCTGATTCCATCACAGGCATTATTCCTGCCAATATATGTGATTGGATACAAATTGCACCTGACAAATACCAGATATGGAATCATATTCATGTATATTGCGACAGGAATTTCCTTTGGTGTATTTTTAATGACAAGTTTTATGTCAACCGTTCCTATCGAGCTGGAGGAGGCAGCCAGAATTGACGGGTGCAGTGTATTTCGTACCTACTTCACAATCGTTATGCCGTTGTTAAAGCCTGCCATGGCCACCCTGATTATTATGCAGTCCTTCCAGATATGGAATGACTATCTGCTGGCCAGCCTGTATGTGAGCAAAAAAGACCTGAAGACCTTAACTGTAGTTATCCAGGGTCTGTTTTCGTCCCAGACCAGCGACTATACGACAGCCATGGCTGCCATTGTAATTTCGGTGCTGCCAATTGCGGTACTTTTCCTAAGTCTGCAGAAATATTTTATCAAAGGTATGACAGTAGGCGCAGTCAAGGGCTAGTGGTGAATTAGAACAGATTTCTTAGGGGGGAATTGTTTCAACAGGGCAGGTTCCTTATGTTGGGATTGTTAAAATAGGGCAGTTTCCTCAGGTTAGGAGAAAAAAATGAGTAAATTAATCAAGGCATATTCTATGGGGGATATGCAGGCGATATATATTTTAAATGAAGAAAATCATAATCCGGAGCTTGTGCTTTTGCCCCAGGGCGCAGAGTATGTGGATCAGGATGAGAAAAAAGAAAAGCCATATACAGACAATCTGGTGCAGGTGAAAATCCTGGGTGATACCTACATGGGAGGTTATGCACCTGGTGTTACCATGCGCCAGAGTCCAACCACGCTGGGTTTCAAATATGTGGGGCAGGAAATTGTTGAGGATGCAGGTGACAACAGTGGCACGTATTGCACCGTCACAGCACCCGGCGCAGCAGACCGCATCACCATAGCACCCGGCGCCGCAGACCGCATCACCATAGCACCCAGTGGCGCAGCACCCGGCGCAGCAGACTGCATCGCCGCAGCACCCGGCGCCACAGCACCCGGCGCCGTAAGGAATATCATCACAACGCTGGCAGATGACAGAGGCTACGAAATCAGACATCATCTCCGTTATGTTGAGGGTGAGAAGGCCTTTAGGATATATACAGAATTTGAAAATAAGACTACTGAAAAAGTCGGTATAGAACTGCTGTCCAGCTTTTCTCTCGGTAAGATTTCTCCACTTATGGAGGGAGATGGATATGGGACAATTAAGCTGCATAGAGTTCGCTCTGTATGGAGTATGGAGGGCAGAGTTGAGACCATATCATTAGAGGATCTGCAGCTGGAGCCATCCTGGGGAGGACACGCTGTCCGCTGTGAGAGATTTGGATGCGTGGGTTCGTTGCCGGTAAACAGATATTTTCCATGTGCAGTTGTTGAAGATACCAGGAATCAGCTTTTTTGGGGAGCACAGCTTGCCCATAATGCCTCCTGGCAGATGGAAGTCTATCGACGTGGTGACTATGTGCAGTTATCGGGTGGACTGGCTGACAGAGAATTTGGCCACTGGCTAAAATATGTGGAGCCAGGAGAGATTTTTGTCACACCTGAAGCCATAGTATCAGTATGCCAAAGTTCTGACCCGGATGTGATATATCAGAGACTTACCAGTGAACTGTTGGCTACTTTTAAAATGGGGCCAGCAAGTGAGCAGTCTCTTCCCATGATTTTTAATGAGTATTGTACCACCTGGGGAGATCCCTCCCACGAAAATCTAAAAGGCATTGTGTCTGCAATCAAGGGAAAACCCTTTGACTATTTTATTATAGACTGTGGCTGGTACAGAGAGAAAAATGTACCCTGGGATATCTCCATGGGTGATTACGAACCTTCAGAAGATTTGTACCCACAGGGACTTGCGTATACGGTTAATCAGATTCATGATGCTGGATTCAAGGCCGGAATATGGTTTGAGATAGATAATGTGGGTTCTGCATCCAAGGCATATCAGAGAGAGGACATGCTGTTGCAAAGAGATGGCAGGCCTGTAACTACCACCATGCGCAGGTTCTGGGATCTGCGTCAGGAAAAGGTGCAGGAGTATCTGGCGGACAAGGTTATTGGTACTCTGAAAAAATATGGTCTGGACTATATGAAGATAGACTGTAACGATACAGTGGGAATTGGATGTGATGGGGCTGAATCCTTAGGAGAGGGACTTCGCCAGAATCAGAGAGCATCCATAGATTTTTTAAGAAGAGTAAAAGAAGAGTGTCCGGGAATTATTCTGGAGAACTGTGCTTCTGGTGGTCACAAATTAGAGCCACTTATGATGTCTCTGTGTTCTATGGCATCTTTTTCAGATGCTCATGAGTGTGAAGAAATTCCAATCATTGCTGCCAATGTGCATCGTGTGATTTTGCCGGCTCAGAGCCAGATTTGGGCGGTTATCAGAGAAGATGATTCACTAAAGAGAATCGCCTACTCTGTAGCAAATACTTTTTTGGGAAGAATGTGCATATCAGGCGATGTTCATAAGTTGTCTTCAGAACAGTGGAAGGTTATTGATGAGGGCATGGCATTTTATCAGAAGATTGCCCCAGTGATAAAAGAGGGCTTTACATCCTTCTATGGAAGTACAATCGTAAGCTACAGGCATCCCGAAGGCTGGCAGGGTGTGCTGCGTCAGGGAACTACAGAAGAAAATGGTAATCAGGCCTTTCTGTTGCTACATGGCTTCAATAATATTAAGGGCAGCACGGTGCAGGTGGAATTACCTGCTTGCTATGAGGTTGTTGAGTACTATTCCTACTGCCAGGAGGAAATCAAGATAACGGGAAATATCCTGGAATACACCTTCCATGATGATATGGAAGCGGTGGCTGTTATTTTGAACCAGGGGGACGGGGTTGGTGGTTCATTTTCCTAGGTACAAAAGTGACCCTAGAACCTCGTTCCCTGGTTTACCGCTGGTTCGCTTTGGCAAAAAATGACCCTAGAACCCCGTCCCCCGGGTTCACTTTGGCAAAAATGACCCTAGAACCCCGTCCCCCGGGTTCATCTTGCGCATGGCACATTGTTTTGATAAAATGGTAGCTGACAATATTAATATTTCGATATGTGTGTTTGATGCCTTCAGAAGTAGATCGACTGGATGCGGAGCGCACTCTGGAGACACCGCAAGGGACCGAAGGGGCAAGGACTGATAGTCTGAATCTCTCAGGTAAAAGGACAGAGTTAAATTAATAATCAGATTGATTATAATTAAATTTTTAAGGTGTACTTCTAGCGAGGTACACCTTTTTTCTATTAAGAACATCAAAGACATATCTCGAGCCAAACAAGAGAACAAGGAGAGAAAGAGTATGAGCGCAATGGAAATTGCAAACAGCCCGATCATGTGGGGGGCATGTGGTCTAGCAGTCGCAGTCGTATTAGCACAGGCATTGATTTTTGCCAAGAATGCCTACAAGGCAGGGGAGAAGGTTGGTCTTACCAAAAATCAGATGAACAAGGCCATGAAGAGTTCAGCCATTACATCTATTGGTCCCTCTGTGGTTATCCTGTCCGGTATGTTATCTCTGCTGATTACAGTAGGTGGCCCTATTGCCTGGATGCGTCTGTCAATGATTGGATCAGTTATGTTCGAGGCACTGGCAGCAGGTATTGGTACCAACGTGGTGGGTGTTACTCTTGGAACTGATGTGCTGACAGAGGAAGCTCTTGGTATGGCTCTGTGGACCATGATTCTGTGTTCTATCGGCTGGGTTATCTTTGCCACTTTTTCAGCCAACAGAATGGACAAGATTCAGAATAAAATCTCTGGTGGTGACACCAAGAAGCTGATAAAAATTTCCACCGGTGCTGTCATCGGTGTGTTCTGCGCAATGGGCGGTCAGCATCTGACAAAAGTATATGATTTTAAGGCAGGTGCTTTTAACCTGAATCCAAATGCAGTGGCATGTCTTGCCGGTGCAGTAGTGATGTTTATCATGGTTAATATTTCCAAAAAATTCCCGGCAATCAAGGAATGGAATCTGACAATCTCAATTCTTGTGGCAATGATGATTGCTGCATGCATATAAAGGAGGCAGGACATGGAGAACAAAAACTTTTTTAATGATGAATTTATGCCAAAAATGAATAAAATCGGCAAGATTACCGGCGCACTTGGCGTTCTGGTAGCCTTTGTTCCAGCCCTGGTGCTGGCCGTTGTATTTGGCATTTTACCTAAGCCTGCAGCACTGCTTACTGCATTTATCGCAGGTTCAACCTCCTTTGGTGTACTGTGGTTTGTGGAGCCAATTTCTTATTTTTCAGTATTGGGTCCCATCGGAACCTATATGGCATTCCTGTCTGGTAATATCTCCAACATGCGTGTGCCCTGTGCATCTATGGCTCAGGTGTCTGCAGATGTTGAACCCGGCTCTGAAAAAGGAACCATTATTGCAACCTTAGGTATGGCTGTTTCTATTGTAATCAATGTTTCAGTGCTGACAGTTGGAATTATTCTGGGAAGCTCTATTCTGTCCATGCTTCCTGAAACTGTGACTGGTGCTCTGAATTATCTCCTGCCTGCACTGTTTGGGGCACTGCTTATGCAGTTTGGTATGAGTGCCAAGGGACACGCAGCCCTGATTCTGGTTTGGGCTATATTAATCAATATTGCACTGCAGCTTGGTCTGTTTGGCTGGCTTCCTGGAGCAAACAATTATCTTGGAATTCTGACCTCCGTATTCCTGTCAGTAGCTGTAGCGATTTTAACTTATAAGAGGGCAAATGAGGCATGATTAAACAGAATCTGTATGATGAAGTTCAGGGGTTAGCCCCCCTGGGGAGAAAAATCTGTCGATATCTTTTTAGCAATCCAGAGCTTAGCGGGCAGGAGCATAATTCTGCCGAATATTATAGAAAGCTTTTGAAAAAAGAAGGCTTTACCATTGTTGACAGCAGCACACTTTCCACTGCTTTTTATGCTGAATATGGTCAGGGAAAGCCAGTGATTGCTGTACTTGGCGAGTATGATGCGCTTCCAGGACTCTCCCAGGAAGCTTGTGCTGAAAAAAAGCCTGTCTGCGAGGGTGGTCCCGGTCATGGCTGTGGTCATAATCTGCTGGGTTCTGCAGCTGCAGTGGCAGCTGTTGCCCTTAAGCGTTTTTTGGAAAAAAGTGGGACAAAGGGTACCATTCGTTTTTATGGATGTCCGGAAGAAGAGCTTCTGTGTGGCAAGGTAAAAATGATTGCGGAGGGTATGTTTGAAGGCTGTGATGCGGCCCTCAGCTGGCATCCCAATGATGGCAACATGGTCCATGATCATGGTTATCTGGCCAATACCTCCATGAAGTTCTTTTTTACAGGCAAGACAAGCCATGCGGCATTTGCACCCCATCAGGGAAGAAGTGCCCTGGATGCTGTGGAGCTTATGAGTGTGGGTTGTAATTATCTGCGTGAACACGTAGTTGACAGGAGCCGCATACATTACACCACGGACAGCGGTGGATTTGCTCCCAATATTGTTCCCGACCATGCCAGTGCCTGGTATTTTGTACGTGCTCCACACATACAGGATGTGAAGGAAATCGCTCAGAGAGTTGAGCTGGTAGCCAAAGGAGCCGCCATGATGACTCAGACTTCTGTTCGGGTAGAGCATGGCTATGGCTGTTGTGAGTTCAAAGATAATACTTCTTTTGCTGATTTGGCATATGTGAATATGGTTGAGGCCGATGGCCCCAAATACACTCAGGAGGAAATGGATTTTGCAAAATCTCTGCAGGCAACCCTGGCAGAGGGTGTAGCGCAGCAGGCCAACAGGCTGTACGGCAGTGAGGAGCCCTCTATGCATATGGGAGTGGGAGACCGTCAGCTGTGGAGCGCATGTGAGATGACTGCTTCCTCTGACTCAGGAGATGTAAGCTATATTATTCCCACATGTCTGTTCACCACGGCATGCTGGCCAAAGGGCTGCTCACCTCATACCTGGCAGGCAAGTGCCGGTGCAGGTTCTACCATTGGTGAGAAGGGCTCTCATTATGCGGCCAAGATTCTGGCAGGAATAGGATATGATTTGTTTACCAAGCCAGAGGAGCTTGCAAAAATAGTTCATGAATTTAATGATAAAAATGACAATACTTATGAACCTATTCTGGCAGACTAGGAGGGGAAAATGAATATTCGTGAAGAGGCAGCCGGTATAATCGATTATATGGTAAAAATTCGTCGTGATCTCCATCAGATTCCCGAGATTGGACTGAAGCTGCCAAAAACTGTTGAATATGTTGCAAAAGAATTAGAAAAACTTGGTATTGAATATGAAATCAAGGAAGATATCTCCTGTATTTTTGCCCTGATTGGACAAAATAATCCGGGAGCCAGTGAAAAGAAATGTATCCTGCTTCGTGCAGATATGGATGCTTTGGATATTGTGGAAAAATCGGGAGAAAGCTTTGCCTGCACTGATGGCAGGATGCATGCCTGTGGACATGACCTGCATGCAGCCGGGTTATTAGGTGCTGCAAAAATATTGAAGGCTCATGAGCATGAGCTTAACTGTGTAGTAAAGCTTTTGTTCCAGTCGTCAGAAGAGACCTTTGAAGGAGCAAAAGCAGCTATTGAAGCAGGTGTGCTGGAAAATCCGGTTCCGGCAGCGGCATATGGTGCCCATGTATTTGCAGCTGGTCCTCTTAATGCCATTGGATATGGGCAGGTTCCCATGGGGGCTGTATATGGTTTCAAGATTACAATACATGGCGTGGGTGGCCATGGTTCCACTCCTGAAAACTGTATTGATCCAATTAATGCAGCAGTTCAGGTATATCTGGCACTTCAGTCTCTGATCGCAAGGGAATGCCCGGCCACAGAAGAGGCCGTATTGACAATCGGTCAGTTAAGTAGTGGTACCGCTGCGAATATTATTCCAGATACAGCAGTTTTACAGGGAACACTTAGAACCTTCAATCCTGCCATCAGGCAGATGCTGATGACAAGAATCAAGGAAATATCACAGTCTGTGGCAGCAGCCTACCGCTGCAGCATGGACATCGAGACGCTGAGTGATGTTCCCAGTGTAATGTGTGATCCTGAATTTTCTGAGTTTTGTATGAATACTATAAAAGAAGCAGGACTGGCAGATATGACCTTTGACGTACATGTCATGGGTTCAGAAGATTTTGCCTTTATAGCGGAAAAAGTTCCTTCCTGCTTCTTCTGCATAGGAGCAACACCCTATGATCTGAAGCAGGGCCTGGGTCAGCATCATCCCGCGATTCGCTTCAACGAGGATGTCATGATCAACAGCGCTGCTGCTTACGCCCAGATCGCACTAAAATTTTGAACCAGGGGGACGGGGTTGGGGGTTCATTTTTTTGAACCCCTAACCCCGTCCCCCTGGTTCATTTTTTTGACCCTAGAACCCCGTCCCCTGGGTTCAAATGTGAGACATATTCTGAATTTCTTTCATATACTGTGCCGGTGCCACACTGTTTAATTCAGCCAGTGTCATGCTGTGGAGGGCTTCCTTGATGTTTCTGTCATACTGAAGAACGGAAGCATAAAGCAGATCAAAGAGAATTAGAATTGGGTACTGAGGAGAGATAAGTTTTCCTAAATCCAGCTTTTCTTTTGTAGCAATAGGAAGAACCTCATCACAGAAGTCGTTCCAGGATTTGTCGTGAATGGAGCTGATTAGCACGGTAGTTGCTCCTTTTAGCTTTGCAGTCTGCAATGCGTGAAGTACGACTGTACTTTTTCCACTTACAGAAATCCCGATCACAAGAGAATCCTGATTAACGATTGCGGAGTTCATTGTCATGACATGCTCATCTACAATACAGTCAACATCGATGCCCAGACGCATCAGACGAAGTCGCATCTCTTCACCAGACACGCCTGAGGAGCCTTTTCCATACAGAAATATTCTTTTTTTGTTTGCAATCCATTTTGCGACCCTGTGAATTTGTGCCTCATCCAGTAAGGCGTAGGAATGGGTCAGTAGTTCCTGATAGGTATCGAGGATATGTCTGGAATCCTCACCCATTTGTCCGGCTTCTTTAGGGACAAGGCATTCGCGATACTGAAAAACAAACTGGCGGTACCCCTGAAATCCGCATTTTTGAGCAAAACGGGACAGTGTTGCCTCTGATGTAAAAAGATGTTCGGCAATATTTTTTGCTGAAAAATCCATCTGAGTCTTATTCTTCATAAAAAAGTCAGCCACCGTCTTTTCGACCGGTGAAAGGCTGTCGTAATGAAGCTGAATGATTGGAACAATGTCTTTTTCGTACTGCATGATACTCTCCGTTGATATCTTGTTTTGATGGTATTTTACCATAAAATAAAGAGGAAGGGCATAGAACCATTCCTCCTTATTATGGTAATTATTTTCTAGATATTATCGAAATATTATATTAATTTATCAGTCATCAACATTCAGAAGTTCGTTGATAATATTCTTATAAAGAATTGCTTTTGCACCGTAAACAGCCTGGATACCGCCCTTTACTTCGAAGATACCAGTTGCTCCGATTTCTTTCAGTCTTGCCTGGTTAACTTTGGTCTGATCTTTTACAGAGACACGAAGTCTTGTAATACAAGCGTCTACATCTTCAATGTTTTCAGGCTCGCCAAGTGCGCTGATAATCTTTACAGCATCAAGACGGAGACTGTCTTTTGAAACCATACCTGCTTTTGCTGTATCAACATCTTCATCAGCATCTCTACCAGGAGTCATAATGTTGAACTTGGTAATGAAGAAACGGAATGAGAAGTAATACAGTGCAAACCAGATTGCGCCAACGACAGGAACAAGGATCCAGTTTGTATGCTCATTTCCCTGGAGAACACCAAACAGGAAGAAGTCGATGAAACCGCCAGAGAATGTGTTACCGATTGAAATGTTCAGCACGTCTGCCACGAAGAATGAAACTCCATCAAGGAAAGCATGGAAAACATACAGTGGAGGGCAAACAAAGAGGAACATGAACTCAAGAGGCTCAGTAATACCAGTCAGGAAAGAGGTTGCTGCAACACCGAAGAACAGACCTCCAAAAGCTTTTCTCTTTGACTTGTCGATGCAGTGATACATAGCCAGTGCAGAACCGGGAAGACCGAACATCATGGTTGCAAAACGACCTGCGAAGAATCTGGTACCTTCTGTGAACAGACCTGTATGGGTTGCATCAGCAAGCTGTGCGAAGAAGATTTTCTGAGCGCCAGCAACTTCTACGCCGGCAACAGTTTCGATACCACCCAACTCTGTGTACCAGAACATGGGGTAAATCATATGGTGAAGACCAACAGCACCGCAAAGTCTCATCAGGAAACCATAGAAGAAGGTTCCAATAGCCCCTGCGCTTGCAATATAACCGCCGCAGGAAATCAGCATGTTCTGGAATGGAGGCCAAATCAGGAAGAAAATCATGCCGATAAAAATGGAAGCAAAGCTTGTTACGATGGGAACAAAACGAGAACCACCGAAGAAGCCCAGTACCTGAGGAAGCTGAATATTGTGATAACGGTTATGAAGATAAACGGTTACACAACCTACAGCAATCGCACCAATCGCACCTGTATCGATGGCATTTCCATCTGGATTGAAGATGGACAGCATAACTGCGATTGTTGCGTTCATTACAAGATAACCTACAACACCTGCTAAGGCTGCGGTTCCTTTATCTCTCTTTGCCAGGCCTACACAAAGACCTACGCAAAGGAGAAGCATCAAATTACCAAATACAATATTTCCGGCTGCACTCATAATCTGAAGGATTGCCTGAAGCCATGCCTGATTCAGAATAGGATATGCATCAACAGTGGCAGGTGTGGAAAGTGCGCCACCAATACCAAGTAACAGACCTGCAGCGGGAAGGATAGCAATTGGAAGCATAAATGCTTTGCCAAGTTTTTGTAAATGTTTAAACATACTTTCTCTCCTCTATTTCATTTAATGTTAGTTTATTCAACTTCCAGTGCGTCTACAAACGCCTGAGTAATCAGTTTCGGTCTGGTAATTATTGAACCGACAACTGCACAGTAGCAGCCAAGGTCAATGACACGTCTTAACTTATTGGGGGTATCAATGTGCCCTTCTGCTATAACTGGATGAGAGACCTGACTCAGGATTGAACGGATAATAGCGAAGTCATCCGCTTCAATTTTGAGATTCGTGCTCTGCTTTGTGTAACCTACGAGAGTAGTGCCGATAAAATCAAAGCCAAGCTTATCAGCATTGACAGCTTCTTCCACGGTAGAGCAATCTGCCATGAGCAGCTGATTGGGATAAGTTTCCTTAATCTGAGCAAACAATTCTTCTAATGTCTGACCGTTTGGTCGTCTGCTGATTGTTGCATCAAGGGCAATAATATCCACACCTTCTTCAACAAGTGCTGAAATTTCTCTCATAGTTGGGGTGATATAGACCTCCGCGTCTTCATAATTCTGTTTAATAATCCCAATAATCGGAAGTCCGGTATTTTTTTTGATTTCGGCGATGTCCTCTACGGTGTTAGCACGGATGCCACCTGCTCCGCCTTGAGTTGCCGCCAGTGCCATGCGTCCCATGATAAAGGATGAATGAAGTGGTTCATCAGGAAGTGCCTGACAGGATACCACTAGCTTTCCCTTAAGAGACTGTATTTTAGGGTTCGTAATAAAGTCCTCCCTTTCTTTTGATTGTACTTTGATCAAAGTTGTTTGTAGCTTAAAACTAACATTTTATGAAAGTGCTTGCAAGAAAATAACACTCTTTAGAAAGTACTTGCAAATGTTTGGAGATTTCATGGATTTTTTGTTAATTTTTAATCTGCTATTTTGTCTATTATTAACAAATTGTGGTAACAACTTCTGAAAATGACCCTAGGGGACGGGGTTGGGGGTTCATTTTCTGTTCCCAACTAACAAAAATGAATCCGAAACCCCGTAATTCTGGCATAAAAAATGACCCTAGAACCCCGTCCCCCTGGTTCAAAAATATCCTTTTACTAATACTAAATTTTCATTTATATTATATTTAGAAAAAGTGACCCTAGAACCCCGTCCCCTAGGTTCAAAAATGGAGGAATTACATTGAATTTGTTCGTTATCTCTTTTGTACTGTACAGCTTTCTTGGCTGGGTATGGGAGAGCATTTATTGTACATTAATGCAGAAGGAATGGGCCAATAGAGGTTTTTTGTACGGACCCATTTGCCCGATTTATGGTTGTGGTGGAGTGATTGGACTTGCCGTCACTCAATTGACAAGTGCAGGCATTTTTCCAGAACTTAGCTGGGGACAGGTTTTTATTGCCGGATTTTTTGTCAGCATGATTTTGGAATATTCAACCTCTTGGATTTTGGAAAAACTTTTCCAGGCGAGATGGTGGGATTATAGTGATGTTCCACTGAATTTACATGGTCGTATTAGTGTACCAACATCTCTTGGTTTCGGATTGGCAGCTATTCTGGTGATGAAAATTCTGTTGCCACTATTTAACCGTTACCTTCTGGTAGTGCCCGGATGGTGTGTTAATATTTTTGCACTCCTTTTTATGGGTGCTCTGGGTTCGGATATTACGCTAACTGTATCGGCCATTACAAACTTTCAACAGCGTATTGCCGAGATGGACGCTTCTGTTCAAAGTTATATGATTGATAAGGTAGAGCATGCTTTTGCTCTGCAGAGTAAGATTCAGAAGATGGCCGTGAAGAGAATTGTATCATTTAGACTGCCTAACAATAGGGCAGAACATATCCGTAAGCTGCGAGAGGAGAGGTTCGGGGAGCTTTCTCAGGAATACTTTGCTTCTTCCAAGTTTAAAAAAATGGGAAAATACATTCAGCATGGGCAGACATCAACCCTTGAACACGTGATGAAAGTTGCATGGGTCAGCTTCCTTGTTAATGAAAAAATGCATCTGAATGCAGATGAAAAGGAACTGGTGGAGGCGGCAATGCTTCATGATTTTTACCTCTATGACTGGCATGATGGGGATCCCTCCAGAAGGACTCACGGACTAACCCATCCTGCAGTGGCAGCAAAAAATGCCAAAGAAGAATTTGACGTTTCGGACAAAGTTCAGAGAACAATTAAGAGCCATATGTGGCCATTAACTATTACAAAGGTTCCCAGCTCAAGAGAAGCTGTGATTATTTGCCTGGTTGATAAGTATTGCGCATTGGTAGAAACAATACGTAGAAAATGAGCTTTTGTGAGCTAGGGGGACGGGGTTGGGGGTTCATTTTTGCAAAAATGACCCCCCAACCCCGTCCCCCTAGCTCACAAAAATGACCCCCCAACCCCGTCCCCTGGGTTCAAACAGAAAGGTGCTACTGTAATGATGAACCATTTCTCAAGAATAATAAAATATCTTAGTTTAGCTCTTAGCATTACTATGATTTTCAGCCCTTTGACTTCATTATCTGTCAGGGCAGCCAAAACAGAACCAAAGGTTGTGCGTGTGGGATGGTTCCATAGTGATATGTTTCAGGAGGGGATGTCTGACGATCAGGAAAAAAGTGGCTACTGTTATGATTATCTGCAGAAGGTGGCAGACTATACAAAGTGGAAATATGAATATGTCTACGGTGACTGGACAGAACTAATTCATATGCTGATAAATGGACAAATTGATTTCTTGGCTGGAGTGTCATGGACTGAAGAGAGACAGGAGCAGATGCTTTTCCCGGATATGGGAATGGGAAATGACCAGTATTATTTGTTTAAACATGATGATGATAACACAATTTCAACCTCTGATATTTCAACTCTGAAGGGTAAAAAAGTTGGTGGAATTATTGATAATAGAACCACCACATTTACTGAACAGTGGAATGAAGAAAATAATGCAGGTCTTGAGATTGTATATTTTGAAAGCTTTGAGGAGCAGGAGGCTGCCTTTGCCAGGGGAGAGTTAGACCTTTTGGGGCAGACTATATACAACATATTAAGTCTGGACGGGATATCTGTGGTTGCCAAGGTTGGAGAGGAACCCTTTTATCTTGCTATTAATAAAAACAGACCTGATTTAAAGCAGGATCTTGACCAGGCACTTGCAATAATGACTTCAACGGATCCATTTATACTTCAGGATATGCAGTATGAGAATTATGGCTCTTCATTAGTAAGTAGAACTCTTTCAGACCAGGAACAGGAATGGCTGAATAATCATCCACAGATTAAAGTCGGTTATCTTGACAAATATCTGCCCTATTCATCCACAGATAAGGATGGTAATGCAACTGGTCTGGTGACAGATGTATTGAATGAAATAGTATCAGAATTATCTTTATCGGATTCGGTCTCTGTGCAATATCAGGGATATTCAAATTATCAGGATATGATTTCTTCCCTAAAAAAAGGTGAGATAAATATTGCATTCCCAGTGTATGGGAACCTTTGGCAGCTTGAGCAGGATGGAATTGATGCTTCCTCTGCAGTCCTTACAGCAACAGAAACATTATTTTATAGTGGAAAATATTCGCAGGATAGTATTAAGACAATTTCTGTAAATAAGAATAACAGTATGCAAATAGCATATACGAAAAAGTATTTTCCAGATGCCCAGTTATTAGAATGTGACAATATTGAGAAATGCCTTGACATGATAGTGTCACGAAAGGCAGATGCGACTATTATTAACACAATGCGCACTGCACTTGTAACCTGCAATTCAAAGTATAGTAAATTGTCTTATTATCAGTTGCCTACTGAGGAAAAACGTTGTTTTGGAGTTGACTCTGGTGAAAGGGACCTGCTGCTTATTCTTAACAGGGGGCTTAATGTTATTGGTTCTTCATATAGTGTCGATACTTCTAATAAATATGTTGGGGAACTCTACAAATATACTGCAATGGATTTTATCAGAACAAATATTCTGAAAATATCTGTACTTGTTTTGATTTTTGTTGGGATAGTTGTCTGGCTGCTGCTTCGGAACATTCAAAAGAAAGAAAAGACTAATCTGGAACTGGAGAAACTGAGAAATTCAGCTGTGAAAGCAGGCAATGCAAAAACCGCTTTTTTGTTTAGTATGTCCCATGAAATCAGAACCCCCATCAACGCTATTATTGGATATTCTGAGCTTATGCAGCGACAGTTTGATGATAAAGAGGCTTGTCGTGATTATCTTGAAAAACTAAGGAGGTCCAGCAATTTTCTTCTTTCAATTATCAATAATGTACTGGAGATGGCCAGAATTGAGAGTGGAAAAGTAGAGCTGAATGAAGAAAAAAGAGGGGCGCTCAGTGTATTAGATGAGGTGTCCAGTGTTTACGAAGGATTGATGGAGCAAAAGGGCCTTACATTTATATGTGAAGCAGATATAAAAAGTGATTATCTCTATTTGGACAAAGTAAAATTAAATGAAATATTCCTGAACCTGTTGTCAAATGCCTACAAATATACTCCGGAAGGGGGAAGTGTCAGTGTGAGTCTGAGGGAATTACCTTCCGACAGAGAAGGCTATACTATTTTTGAGACGACAGTTTCTGATACGGGAATCGGAATGAGCAAGGAATATCTGGCAACAGTGTTTGAACCTTTTTCCCGGGAAAAAAGTGTGGCACAAAGCAATATTTCCGGGACAGGACTGGGGATGGCTATTGTTAAGAATCTAGTGGATCTGATGGGGGGAACAATTGTTGCTGACAGTGAACCCGGTAAGGGAACTACATATGTTGTTACAATCCCTCATAGAATTGCATCTGAAACAGATGAAAATGCTGTGGGAAACGATAATGCAGAAAATATTCAATTTGAAGGAAAACGTATTCTACTTGCAGAGGATAATGAATTAAATGCAGAAATTGCAACAGTGATACTTAAGGATGCAGGCTTCGAGGTGGAGCTTGCTGAGGATGGAGCAATATGTGTTGATATGCTTAAGAGTAGAGATGGCGGCTATTACGATCTGATTCTGATGGATGTTCAAATGCCAAATATGGATGGTTATGAGGCAACCAGAACAATCAGAAGGATGGAAGACCCACTCCGAAGTCAGATTCCAATTATTGCCATGACGGCAAATGCATTTGAAACAGATAAAGAAAATGCACTGAATGCAGGCATGAATGCACATATTTCAAAGCCAATTCATATTGCTACACTGATGGAAACCTTGAAGTCGGTAATGAAGTAGAGTGAACCAGGGTGAACCAGGGGGACGGGGTTGGGGGTTCATTTTTGCAAAAAATGAACCCCTAACCCCGTCCCCCTGGTTCACTTTGTGGTATGATAGGCCCATGAAAAATATATTTTGCAAACTACAGGACAACTTAACATGGCTGTATATTGTGGTAATTCTATGTGTCATGCCACTCTATTTTACGAAGGGCTACTTTAGAATCGGAGAAGACAAGTGGTTACTATGGGCTGTGTCCTCAGGCATATTCGTAGCAGCAAGTGCGGTGCTGCATTTCGCCCTGCCACAGAAGGAAAAAGGATTCTCCGCTGTCGACCTTTTTGTATTAGCCCACGGTGTGCTGTGCACAGTATCGTCACTGCTTTCTCCTTATGGATTCTTTACTTTTTTTGGATCCAGGGAATGGAACATGGGCCTACTCTCCCAGCTTTTATTTGTAGCAGTATATTTTTGCATCTCTAGGACAAAAAACATTGGAACCAGTGCATTATATGCAGGCATAGCCGCCTCTGACTTGGTATTTTTTCTTGAGATACTGATGAGATTCAGAATAGATCCCCTGGGACTGTACATTGGCGTGGAAGACAAATATCGGAGAAAATTTGTCTCCACCATAGGCCAGGCAACCTGGTTCTCAAGCTATCTGGTATTGATAATACCTGTTATGGCAGTACTTTATATTAATGCAAAGGAAAAAAAGTGGCGCATACTGTATGGCCTCTCTCTATGCCTTGCATCTATGAGTGCGGTCACCCAAAATTCAGACTGCGCATATGGGGCACTGGGGATTATCTTTGTTATTTTGTTATGGTCTTCTTTTTCCTCAAACGTTGCTTTACAGCGCTTCCTCGAAATTGTCATGATGACACTGGCATCCTGGAAAGTAATTGGCATCCTTCAGATTATTTTTTCCAAAAAAATAATCCAGCTTGACAGCCTTTCCCTAAAGCTTAGTCAGGGCCGGTTTACTCTGATTCTTCTGGTGATTTCAGTCATAATATATGTAGTATTTCGTTTAGCTCTGAAAAATAATCGGATAGATATAAAAAAACACCTATTTCTCCGCAAAAGTGTCATCCTCGTGCCTTTTGTTATGATATTAGTTGTGGTACTATATGTTGTGGTCAATTCGATGCACCTGCTTCCACCTGTTCTCTCAAAAGGATGGGGCTATCTCATGTTTAACAACTGGTGGGGAAGCAACAGAGGTTTTGCCTGGATTGGCGCATTTAGGGCTTTTAAAAATGAAGGATGGATTCTTAAGCTGCTTGGCTCGGGTCCTGATACCTATGGTCCTCATGTATATATGTTTTTGGATTTTTCAGATCCAACTGTTAATCATTATTTTACACATTATCTTGTGGCCTGTGCCCACAACGAATGGCTGAATATGCTGATTACCGGTGGAGTGATAGGGGGTATCACCTACCTGGGAATCTACATCAGTGCAGTTAAACGGTATGTCCTGGAAGGGGAAAATGACCCTCTGCTTATTGGATACGCTGTTTCAATCGCTGCATATATTGTGCATAACTTTTTCTGCTATCAGCAGGTGGTATGCACCTCCGTTATTTTTGTGATTCTTGGAATGGCGGAACAAAGAATGAGACAAAAGAGCTGATAGATACAGCTATGGGTAGTACAAGGAGGAAGTTGATGAAGAGGAAAAAACTGGCAATACTTTTAAGTATCGTTATGATGTTTTCAACAGTCATACCTGTTAATGCAGCAGCTGTTGACGACGACAATGTACAGATTGAGGAGAATCTTACTCCCCTGGCTCAGGAGCCCGAGGGTGATCCTGAGGAAGCTTTGGAAAATACGCTCAATGTGGAGGAAATTATTGAAGGCGAGCCTGAATCTGAGGAATATTCAGAAGAATCTGAGCAGCAGGCCATTAATATGCTGACTGAACTATTCCAGTCTGAATATGAGGAAGATGGAATTGCACTTATGTCAGAGATCATGCTCATGTCAGAGCCAGCGCCTGATCCTAATATCGAAACAGGCACAACAGGAGGCGTAGACTGGACAATAAATAATACTACCCATACAATGTCTTTTTCAGGTACTAATACTTCTACAATTAGTGGAAAAAACTCTTCTGACTCCAGGTCCATCTGGCGATATAAAGCTATAGAAAAAGTGGTTCTAAACGGAGTTCAAAGCATTGATGAATATTCATTTGCAAGTTGTAATTCCTTAAAGACAGTTGAATGGGGAAACCATCTTGAAAATATAGGTAATTATACTTTTTTAGATGCAGGATTAACCAAAGCACAGCTTACTGGCCCATTAACTACTATAGGTACGTATGCTTTTAATAATTGCACCAGCTTAAAGTCAGTAACTATTCCCAGCACTGTGACTAATATCGGTGAAGGGGCATTTTATGGTTGTTCAGGTCTTGAAAACGTTACTTTTTCTAATGAAATATCTGAAGCATTGACCCTGGGAGCCTCTGTGTTCAAGAATTGCTCGTCGCTAAAGACAATTAAGCTTCCAAAAAATCTAAAAGCAAGCAATCTTAATGCTTCAACCTTTTCGAGGTGTTATGCAATGCTAATCTGCGAAGCAGATTCAGATATGGCTACAAATTTTAATTCTTGGAGTAAGGTTACATTTGATAGTCAGGGCGGAACTGAAGTTCCCTATGTATATTTTGTCGGTTATGTGGGCGACGAAAAAATTGCAGTATTCCCGGACACACCTACAAAAGAAGGATATCAGCTTAGCGGATGGTATAAGGATGCTGACTGCACTGAGCGATGGAATCTGAGTACAGATACAGTGGAAGGTGATATTACTCTTTTTGCAAAATGGGATGTGCCAAAATCATCTTCTAAAAAAGATTCCGACTCAGGCAAAAGTTCATCCTCCAAGTCATCTTCGGCTTCGGTCAGTCAGACTTCGGCCAATACAACCACAAGTCAGGCCTCAACATCACAGAGTCCTTCAGTTCCAAGCTACACAGCTCCCGGCAAGGAGACTGTAAGTTCTGAAGTCAGAACCAATGCAAACGGAACTACAACAACAGTTGAGACTCATACAGATGGAACCGTACAGGAGTCTTCACAGCTGCCGGCTACAACAGCAGCCGCTATGAACGCACCTGGTTCTGTGAATATGTCAGCACCTATTGTTGTAAAAAATGTATCTCTTGTAATAGATAAGAAGGACGCTGCCGCATTAAGTAACGAGAAGGTTACAACCGTTGTAGAAGCAAGTTCAGTCAATGGAGTGGTAAGTATTACTCCTCAGATGGTATCAAATCTTGCAACTGCAGTTTCTGCCGGAACAGGTACAGCTGCTTCCAAGTCATCCTTTGATATTAAGGTAAATACTGTTGCAGCAGACGGAAAACCTCTTTCGATTTCTGTTTCCTCAGCGGCCCTAAAATCTAATGCAAAGCTTACCGTTTTTGCTGTGTCACCTACAACCGGAGCACTTTCAATGGTTAACGCACCTGTTGTGAATTATAACGTTAACACAGGTCTTGTTACACCTGCACTGACCGGTGGTGTGGCATATACGCTTGTTACCGGAAATGAGGCAGCAGCTTTGCAGAAGACAATATTAGCAAGTATTAAGCTCTCTGATACCTTCTCCAAGCCAGTTAAGGTAGCCAAAGGCTCAACAGTTGATATGCGCGGAGCTTTTTCTTCAGGCATCGACCTTAATAGTGTGGCGGAAATTGACTATTCAGTTTCTGGAAATAAAGCAGTTATCGACCCAGTTACCGGTATTCTGCTCATTAATGACAATGCTACAAATGGTACAGTTACTGTTACCATCAAAGTCACCCTGAAAAATGGTAAAACCAAAACCCTGAAAGCAAAAATCAAGATTGGATAAAAATGAGCTAGGGGGACGGGGTTGGGGGTTCATTTTTGCAAAAAATGAACCCCTAACCCCGTCCCCCTAGCTCATCCGAGATGCAAATGAAAAAAATAACAATAATTCTCACAATACTTGCAATTGTATTATCAGGGTGCTGTTTAAAACAAACAGATTTCATAGACTACGTGGTGGCTACTGGTGAAGATCCAGATATTATCAATAAAGTAAAAAATGTTGATCTACTGGTAATTGATGCAGAGTATTTTACCGCTGAAGAAATAAAAGAAATAAAAGATAACAAGGTAACGGAAATATATTCATATCTGAATATCGGCTCTGTTGAAGACTTCAGAGACTGTTATGAAGAATTTAAAGAATATACATTGGGAGAATATGAAAACTGGCCAAATGAGAGATGGGTGGACGTATCCAATTCAAAGTGGCAGGAGTTCATAGATAGTAGAATACAAGAATTATCGGAAAAAGGTATTGATGGCTTTTTTGTTGATAATATTGATGTTTATTATTTATATCCATCAGATGAAAGGTATCAGGGAATTGTTGATATTTTATCCAAAATCAAGAGTTATGATAAAAAAGTAATTATAAATGGTGGTGATTACTTTGTGAAAGCATATGTTGAATCTGATAGTAACGATATACCTATTTTTGATGGGGTAAATCAGGAATCTGTTTACACCAGATATAATTTCTCAAATAATGAGTGTTCCCGAAATTATGAGGATGAAATCAATTACTATACAGATTATCTGGAACCAGGGGGACGGGGTTGGGGGTTCATTTTTCAAAAAAATGACCCCCCAACCCCGTCCCCCTGGTTCCTGGACCGATTTGGCAAGGACATTACCATCGTTCCCATTGATGAAAAAAATTCCTATACCCATGTGGATGTGGCGATTAGTCCGCAGTTTTTTGCATGGGTCATGAGCCTGGGGGAAGAGGTAAGGATTACAGGACCCGCAGCTGTGGTTGATGAGATGAAAGCGTTTGTTGAAAAAATCCTGAACAGATATTAGGAACCTTTTCTTGACTGCTACATCTTCGGAGATAAACTAATATGACAATATCAAAAAAACCAAAATCAATATTGAGCAAAATGTTCTTTTCTGCTTTTCTCACTACCACAGTTATTGAATTTACTGCGGTGGGGGCAGGATTGATAGATGGACTTATTACCACAAGGATGCTGGGCACAGTAGCGATGGCAGCAGAGGGAATTGTCTATCCATATTACAGTATTGTGGGTATCATCAGTGGTCTTCTGGCAGGCGGCATGCAGATTATTGCGGGTAATCAGCTTTCTCGTGGAAAAAGAGAAGAAATGCAGAAAATGTTTAGTATGGTTACACTTATTGCCACTATCATTTCTGTCTTATTTGTGATTGCTTTTTTTGCCAAGGCGGATTTTATCGTTATGCTGTTAGGTGCCCGTGGCAATGTTGTCGAATTGCAGCCAGGGGCCGCCGACTATCTGAGAGGTCTGGCATCGGGCACACTGCCTTTGATTTTGTGTGTTATCTTATCCAGCGCTTTACAGATGGACAGTGCAAGCAATCTGGTGCGAATCGCGGCAGCAGGCGGCATGGTAGCCGATATTGTATTAGATGTTATTGCAGTAAAAATGGGCTGGGGCCTCTTTGGAATGGGCCTTGCCTCCTCCGTTTCGTATTATGTGAATCTGGGAATTTTGTTCCTTCATTTTCTTAAAAAAAATCGAATGGTGCACTTTAAGTTCAAAAATTTACCCTGGGCATCTCTTTCTGAAATTATGACCCTTGGAAGCGATAAACTGGCAAAACGACTGGCTAATACATTGCGCCCAATCATATTGAATATGCTGATTATTTCGGCAGGCGGTGCATTGGGAATGTCTGCACTCTCAATTCGAAATACTATTGCTACTTTTTTTGAGATACCTATATCTGGAATTGCCGGGGCCACAGCACTCCTCATCGGGATTGCGTACGGCGAGAAAAATAAGGAAGAGTGCATTCAGATTGCAAAGCTGGCCCATCGTTACACTTATGTCTGCAGCGTTGTAATCTGTGTCCTGATGGCTCTTTCTGCAAGATTTTTAGCGGCATATTATGTGAAAGATGAGGGTGAATTGCGGCAACTTGTAATTTTAGCCATGTATATGTTCGGTATACAATCATTCTTTAGATCATTAGTATTCAATAGAATGGCTTATTTGCAATCTATTTTTAGGGTAAAAGAAAGTTTTGCGCTAACCATGTTCAGTCGTTTGCTGGCTGTTACCACTTGCGCGGCACTGCTTGTGAAACCGTTGGGATCCAAGGGCGTTATTTTATCATTTGCAATCGGTGATGCGATGATATGTATAGGAATTTTGTTCTATCATTTGCTGCTAAATAAGGGAAGACTTTCCAACATTGAAGATTATCTGATGCTTCCTAAGGAATTTGATGTACCACCTCAGGATATCATTGAGGTGACAATCAAGGATGAAGAGGAGGTTGCCCTGTCGGCACATCAGCTGCAGGCGTTTTGCAAAGGGCATAAGTACGATAAAAAGACTGCCATGTATGCCAGCCTATATTTGGAAGAAGCAACTCTGAATATTATCCATCATGGTTTTGCTCAGGTAAAAAATCCGAGCCCCATTGATGTTCGAATATTGATAGTAAATGGTGAACTAATTATACGAATCAGGGATTACTGTCCAGCCTTTGATCTGCCTAAGAGAATTGCTTTGGTCCAGGATGACGTTGATCCAGACAAGCATCTTGGGATAAAGTTAATTTCTGCAACAGGCAAAAAAATAGAGTATGTGAATCTCCTGGATACAAATACTCTAATTTTGACAATATAACTTTAACTTTATCTTTACTCCCTGGATTTACGGAACAGGAACAGGACGTCAATTGCACCTGTACCATCACTGTCATGAATCAACAGGTCTTCCTCGATGCTGTGATGATTTGAGTAATGATAATATTTCTTCATTATCAGTTCAAAGCCTGCGTCTCTAAACATCTCGGGGACCGTATTATCTGCAAATATGCAGGCAGGAATACCATCCTTATTTCCAACGCTTTCAAGGAAGGTATCTTTGGTTATCGCTTTGCTTATTCTCTTACCATCCACAACACATTCGTAGGTATATTCATCCTTTGCACTAGAGGTATGTGTTGTGGTAACAGCCACAAGTCCTCCGTCTACCATGTGAGAATACAGGCTACTTATTATCAAAGCTACGGCACTGGGCGCGATGTGCTGAAGAATATGGCTGACCAATGCAAAATCAAACCGTTTATCATCCTGGAGACCGGAAATATCAGAATTCTCTACAGTAATCTTGCCAGAATAGTTCTTTGCTTCATCACAGGAATTGGAAAAACGCTTCGGATCGGGTTCCAGAGCTTGAATCGTGTCTACATATGGTGCAAATTTCCCAAAAAGTCGACCAGTACCGCAGCCAATATCAACCATATGAATGGGCTGGGCGTCTTTAACAAGGTAGTCAAATACATATTTGAGAACAAGATTTTCGCTATCTTCCCAGTAACTGGTGTCAAATTCTTCGGCCACTATGTGTTTGGTTATTGCATCATTTTTATCAGGATATATGTACATATTATATATAATTTGAAATGATTAGTATAAAATCTAATTAACCATTTGCTCCTTCCTGTGATTTGGCATATTATTGGATTAAAGCTCCCATGTGAATCGGATCAAAAGTCCCACAATATAGGGGAAAAAAGTCCCACATGCCAGGCAAATTATAACATATAACCTGACCTACAAAAAAGGTAAAAATAATGATCAAAAAAATGTATTATGCCATTCTTCCGGCACAGATATTTATGATGCTGATGATGAATATCAATTCCATCATTGACAGCTTTTTTGCAGGAAATTTTTTGACAACAGAAGAATTGTCCGCGATAGGATTCTATTCACCTGTTTCAAATCTTGTCTATCTGTGCTATGTGCTGATCACAGGAACACAGATTCTGTGCTGCCAGCATATTGGAAAAGGACAGAAGGAAGAGACGGCATCTCTTTTTACTACCAGTGGTGTTGTCATTGTCGGATACGGAATTGCAGTGTCCATGATTTTTCTTTTCATGGGGCCCGTTTTGTCCTCCATCATGGGTGCCAGCGGTCAGTATGCATATGCTTTTCAGCAGTATCTCATAGGGTTGTCCTTCGGAATTCCTTTTGCCATGATGAACTGCTATTTTATGTGCTTTTTCAAAATAAATGATAGAAATGATCTTGTAATTGTATCCATGGTTTGTGCGGTTGTGCTCAACACAGTTTTGAATTTCCTGTTTGTTGCCGTATGGCACAAGGGTATCCTGGGGCTTGCCATTGCATCTTCTTTGACGAGTATTGTTGTTACTGTAATTGGAGTTTTTGGCTTTTTGCCTAACGCTAAGAAGGATCTTGCCATTACATTTGATCTTCGGATGCTTGATTTCAAGAAGCTGCCAGCAGTGATTAAAAATGGCATGACTCAGTTCTCCTTCAATGTGGCCATCATGATTAATAATGTGATAGTAAACTATGTATTAATCCTGGCAGGCGGTGAGAGAGCAGTTGCGCTTATGACAGTTTTTAATACCTTCAATATGTTTATCAGTGTTTTGAACGCAGGTACCCAGGAGTCACAGCTGAGCATTGGAAGCATTTATTACGGTATGAGAGACCGAAGCAGTTTTATCCGTGTATTCAGGATGGGAAATCGGCTGATTACTATTATGTTTGGGGGAACTTATCTGTTAGTTTTCCTCTTTGCAGGAGTACTTTCTTCAATCTATTTTGAGGTCGGAAGCGAGATGTACAGCCTGGCGGTAATTATGCTGCGAATTGCCATGCTGTATCTGTTCCCAATCTTCATCAGTGATACATTGCTGACAGCTTATCAGTGTCAGAGCAAGACAAAGTTTCCCAATGCGATGCAGTACATACGTACAGTGCTCCGTCTGGCTCCAATGGCTCTGATGGCTTCGCTGATAGGACTCAACGGAGTCTGGGTAGGTATGGTTGTCGGCAGCGTGGTGCAGCTTATCATTACCTATGCTCATATTTTCTATTGTAAGGGCAGGATAACCTTCCGATTGGAAGATGGACTGCTCCTGGATGATGATTTTGGAGTTCCTTCAGAGTGTGTCTTTGAAAAAAATGTGCTTTCTCTGGATGAGGCTGTTCGGATTTCCGAGCAGGTTGAAGCATTTTGTCAGGGGAAAAATGTATCCCACCGGGATGCCTATCATATGGGCCTGTGTTGTGAAGAACTGGTTTCTAATATATATGAGCATGGAACCGCTGGAAAAAACACAGTGACGCTATACCTTGTCATCGAAGACAATTACTGTTCCATCCAAATAATGGACACCTGCAGGGAATTTAACCCGGCTACATACCTGAGTCAGTTCTCTAGCGATGATCCCTTTGCCAACATTGGACTGAAGCTGGTATCTTTAATAAGTGATGAAATGAAATACCAGAGATTTATGGGTATCAATTCAGTTACTATTATTAAACAGTTAACATAACACGAAATGGTTGACATAAAACTAACTGGTTGACATAACACTAATCAGGAGGACAAGATGTATTATTTCTATAATGTTTTTGGACAGGAAGCTACAATTTCACATACCGCATTTATTATATGTGCGGTGACCGCTATTTTTCTAGGTGCTGCAATAACTAACGTGTTTATGTATAGGTCAAACTGTTCAAAAAGCTATGCACTTACAATTAGTCTTTTGCCATTAACTGCATGTGTTGTTGTAATGCTTGTGTCAGATAACATTGGCGCAGGTCTTGCTATTGCGGGAGCTTTTTCACTTCTAAAGTTCAAATCAGAAGCAGGATCAGGTAAGGAAATGATAGGAATTTTCTTAGCTGTCGCAGCGGGGATTGGATGCGGAACTGGTTATGTTACACTGTCTATATGCTTTGTGGCAGTATCACTTATTCTTTACAGGACATATAGCGCTTCTGATTTCTGGAATGGTAAGAGAGATTCCCAGGAAAGAGAATTAACGATTAGCTATGATTTTTCCGGTAAGGAAGATGATCTGGATGAAAAGGTGATTGATCTGGTTTCAAAGCATGCTAACTATGTTAAAACAAGGTCAACATCAATTACTCCTTCGAAAAATATGAAATCAATGGTTGCTACATATGTTATTCAGGTTGAGAGTGAGGACGATGAGCAGAGTCTGATTGATGAACTCAAGTACGCGGATATTCCTGTTAAGTTTGAAATATCGGAACTAAAAACGGTTGGAAACAAGAGAATGTAAGGATAGGATTTCGGTATGAGTAGAAAAAAAAGAGTATCCCGGAATATTATTCCAATTGTATTATTTATCACAATATTCTCCGGATTATTGTGTATTTATAATACTAATACTATTAATAGTACTATAAATAGTAACTATTTTTTTCAGAATTCGGTCACAGAAATTACCACAGAGGAAGCTACCAGGCTGGTTTCGTCACCAGAGGATAATCTGGTTGTGGTAAATCTGGATGTTGGGCATGGTGATTGTGCTGTATTACACGCGGGAAATGAGTACGGAATTATTGATACTGGCCCAGAGGAAAGCAGACAAATTGTAACAGATTATTTAGATGCTAATAGAATTAAAAAAATTAAGTTCATGCTTATCACACATTACGATAAGGACCACATAGGAAATGCCGTTGAGATTCTTAAGAATTATGATGTGGAGACTGTATTTATTCCGGATTATGAGAGTGAGAAAGCTCTATATGGCCCTCTTATGCTGGAGTTAAAAAATATCAGTGATGTGCGGGCAATTAATGCAGAGTATGAATATAAATGGCAGGACGTAAATATTCATTTTTATCCTGCACAAAACGCTGCTGATTATATAAAAAATGGTGAAGCTTCTGACAATAATCTTTCGCTTGTAAGTATTGTTTCATATTGTAATAACAGACTGTTGTTTTTAGGGGATGTGGAGAAAAATCGTATTAAAGAGATGCTTGGGTCGGGCGTTGATTATAAATGCAAATGGGTCAAGATGCCTCATCATGGAAGAGAAGGCAAGAAAGTCGATAAGCTAATAGATGCAATAGATGCTGAATATGCCATTGTCAGCTGTGGTATGGATGATGATTTTATCGGAAACGATAATGAAAAATATCTTAATGACAACAATGTAGAAGTATTTACAACACTGGATTATAATATTATTACCATGTGCAATGGACGGGAATTTAAAGTAATGTATATTAAAGACTGTAAAGCTGATTCAAAGTTAAAATCAGCAAAAATAATAGAATTAATCAGTGGTATTGATAAGTAGAAAGGAGGGTATCTCATATGAAGTCAACAGATGAATTGAAGGACAAGATTGAAGCAGCAGAGACAATTGAGGAAAAGAAGGGCATTGATTCGGCCGCTGGCATGGAACTTTCAGACGATGAAATCGAAGGTATTGCTGGGGGAATTAGAAGAAGAGACCGAATAAGTGAAGAAGTTTCCAGGCTCCCGGGCTGGTAGACTTGAGCCTGTGAAAAAAGTCTGTAAATAGCATATAATTCAAGGTGGACATTGAAAGCTCAAAAGCGGCAAAAGCGGACATTGAAAAGTGGTTAACAAACATTGACGAATCAGTCAGAACCAAAACATCTATGCATGTAATTGCGTTATTTGAAGAATGTGGTAAGGATACAATATTCGGACGTTCTATTGTTGAGAAAATTACAGATACCAAATTGGAAGAAAGAAAAAAGACAGACACTTTCATAATTGAGTGAGGTGGCTGTCTTAATTTTTGCTTAACTTCAAATTTTCGGCGCAAGTGCTCACGCGGTGAAGTGATAAAGTGTTTGCAATATTTATGGTTATAATATCTGCAAAAATTATTGGAGGTATTAACCA
>DCIJ01000005.1:31270-31481 GCA_002315945.1 Lachnospiraceae bacterium UBA1729
GTTATGCAGAAAATGAGTCCATTTTGAGATAATGGACAGACCCTTCGACTAGAACGAATTCTGGAGGAAGTGCAGCTTAAGCAGGAGAATGGCAATGATTATGAAGAGGATAACGCTGAGTTACTTGAGAAATTTATTGCTGCAAAGAGATTAGAAGGTCGGTCAGATGGTACGCTGAATTATTATCAGTTTACGGTTGAAAAGATGTTTG
>DCIJ01000073.1:0-1149 GCA_002315945.1 Lachnospiraceae bacterium UBA1729
GGCGAAAACAAGGGTACAAAGACAACCATTTTTATTCCGGAGGATAGGAATGTATAAGATATTATTGGCAGATGATGAAGGTATTGTTATTGATTCTCTGACCTTTATGATTCAAAAAGAATTTGGTGAGGAATGCCAGATTAAGTCAGCAAAGACTGGCCGAAGTGTAATAGAGCTGGCGGAAAGCTTTAGACCTGATATTGCATTTATGGACATTCAGATGCCAGGTATCAATGGAATAGAGGCTATCAGGGAAATCAGGGGCTTTTCTACTCATATTCAATTTATAGTTATGAGTGCTTATGACAAGTTTGACTATGCCAAGGAGGCTATCAACCTGGGGGTACTTGAGTATCTCAACAAGCCTGCGGACAAGACTACAATAATGGCAGCCCTGAAAAAGGCCATGTCCATAATAGATGATGAACGAAAAAAACGTAGTGAAGATCTGATAATCAAAGAAAAAATGGAGACCGTTGTCCCCATTATTCAGAATGGTCTGATACAGGATCTTCTGTTTAGAGAATACTTTGACGAGAATATAGATAATTTTAAAAATCTGTTGGGATTGCAGGAGGATTACGCCTATATGGCGGTTATCGTGTGTGGTGAGGAGCTGATAGGCAACTATCTGACCGGAGCGGTGCCTGCATCAATCAAGTTATCCAATATGTACAAGGATATCAGGATTGTGGCGGAGGATTTTTTCCCGGGAATAGTGGGTTCAGCCATGGCTAACAAGGTGCCAATCATGGTTCCAAATGCTAATGCAAAGCTTACATACAATGAGCGAACTGAAATAATAGAGAAGGCGCGCAGGCTGGCTGAAAAGCTGACAGAGCGGTTTGACATTACCTTCAGAGTGGGAATTGGTTCGGTAATGCCTCTTCGTAAGATGCCGGATTCCTATAATGAAGCAATTAATGTCCTGGTTCAGTCCACAGCCAAGGTTGCTCATATAGATGATGCCCCCATGATATGCGAGTATGAGGATGATTATCCCATCGATGTGGAGACGGATCTGTTTGACGCCCTTGAAAAAGGTAATGTGGAAGATACTGTGAAATTCGCCAATCAGTTCTTTGACTGGATGGAGAATACCCAGAAGGATTATATCAATGATGTAAGGCTCAAGACACTGGAATTTGG
>DCIJ01000073.1:1233-5638 GCA_002315945.1 Lachnospiraceae bacterium UBA1729
TATCTGACAGAAGTATCAGAAGCATCGGATATGGCATATTTAAGGAGCTGGTTTGTGGACAAATTCTCCAAGAATGCCATTGCCATTGCCAGAAAGAACGAGCAGCAGTCCATGACTGTTATTCAGAGAGCAAAGCAGTATATTGTGGAAAATTATTCAAGGGATCTGTCCCTGGATGATGTGTCCCGTGAGGTTGACATCAGCCCCTATTATTTTTCCAAGATATTCAAGGAGGAGGTTGGCAGCAGCTTTATCGAGTACATGACAACCCTCAGAATGGAAGAAGCCAAGAGACTGTTGAAGGAATCTGTGCTGTCCATGAAAGAAATATGTGTAAAAATCGGTTATTCGGATCCTAACTATTTTTCCAGAAACTTTAAAAAGTACACTGGGGTGACACCTACTGAATTCAAGGAAGGCTAGGTTTAAATAGATGCAAAAAAATGGAATATTACTATCCAGGGCAGCTTTGCTATTTACTTTATGCGCGTTGCTGCTTACAGGATGTGGTATGAGAACCCAGGATGTGGCGACATCCTCTGATAATAATAACAACGACAGTATTCAGATTGGAATCTCCTTCGACTCCTTTATCATTGAGAGATGGCAGAAGGACAGGGATGTATTTGTATCCACTGCTAAGGAGCAGGGAGCAGAGGTCAATGTTCAGAATGCAAATGGTGATGTCGAGGAACAGAAGAAACAGATAGAATACCTGATTAATAAGGGTGTTGATGTAATTGTTATTGTCTGCATAGATTCGGACAGTCTCGCGGATGTGGTAAAAAAGGCCAAAGAAAAGGGAATCAAGGTTATCAGCTATGACCGTCTGATACATAATGCAGATACTGACCTGTATATTTCCTTTGACAACAAAATGGTTGGAACTCTCATGGGAAGAACCATTGGTGAAGATGGAACCATTAAAAATGTGGTTATGATTGGAGGATCCTCTACCGATAGCAATGTAGATATGGTAGAAGAGGCTTTCCTTACAGAGATGCGCACCCATTCCAAAACAGTAATAGACAGCACTCATCTGGAAGGATGGAATGCTGAGCTGGGCAGTACCTATGTGGAGGAGCACCCCGATATAATTAGTAATGCAGATGCAATCATGTGCGGAAATGATGATATAGCCACCCATGTAATCAGATCACTGGCAGTATCAAGAAAGGCCGGAAAAATCATGGTTGTGGGACAGGATGCTGACCTGTCGGCCTGTCAGCATATAGTTGAGGGCACTCAGAAAATGACAGTGTACAAGCCTGTTGAGAAGCTGGCTTCTGAAGCTGCCAGATGTGCCATAGCAATGGCCAGGGGCGAAACTATAGACTGTGATCATATCAATGACGGAACCTATGATATTCCATATATTGCCCTGAATCCTATCAAGGTTACCAAGGCAAATATGGACAGTGTAATAATTGATGGAGGCTTTCATCTGAGAGAGGATGTATATCTGAATGTGGCAGACTCTGCCGAGGAGCAGTAGCACTATCTGCAGTGCGACTGACTTTGCTGAGGAGCAGTAGTACTATCCTTTGTGGGATTGATTCCACTGGGGTAAGTTCTATCCTTCATGTGACAAGCCTCCGAAAATAATGTATAATATTTTAGTTAATACGTCTTGGGGAGAGAGTAATGCCAAAACAAAATATTAAAAACTATATTAGAATAGCCCGTCCTGATCACTGGATAAAAAACGGGTTTATTGTTCCGGGAATTATCCTGGCCCTCATTCTTCATGTTGACAGGGATTTGGACGGGGGATTATTTGCTGGAATCGCAATAGCAGGCGAAGGCTGTGGATATTTCATTGGCCGTCTGATAGCCGGCTTTTTTGCTACCTGTTTCATTGCAAGTGCCAATTATGTAATTAATGAATGGCTGGATGCAGAGTTTGACAAGTATCACCCTGTTAAAAAACATCGTCCGGTAGTTAGTGAAAATATGCTGTTTAGCTGGGTCATGGTAGAGTACGTTCTGTTGAGCGTACTGGGTTTGGGACTGTCCTGCCTCGTTAATGTACCCTTTTTAATCTGTGAAGCGTGGCTTTTGGTTATGGGAATTATCTATAATGTTAAGCCCATGAGAAGCAAGGACATTGTGTATGTGGATGTGCTAAGCGAGTCCATCAACAATATGATCAGACTTCTGTTAGGCTGGTTCATAGTGTGCAGAACCGTCTATCCGCCCTCAAGTATTATGGTGGGCTACTGGATGGCTGGTGCATTCCTTATGGCAGTCAAGAGATATGCTGAATACAGAATGATTGGCAATCCTGAACTGGCAGGCAGCTATAGAAAATCCTTTGCTTCATATACCGAGGCAACGCTGTTGGCATCCTCTTTCTTCTATGGATTATGCGCCACCTTTTTAAGCGGAATTTTCCTCTTAAAATACAGGATAGAATATATTATTACCATTCCGGTGCTGTTCTTTTTGTTTGCATATTATCTGTATATTGCTCACAAACCAGACTCTGCAGCCCAGAAGCCTGAGAAATTATTCAGAGAAAAAAAGCTGATGCTTTTGGTGGTAATATTTGCCATTCTGTTTGCAGTGTTTACATTTGTTGATGTGCCTGTAATCAAAATGTGGGAAAACAGCTTTTACATTTCAACAGGTATGTAAATAGCTGTTTGGATAGATATACTTTGGATTGAAAAATTTTATTATTGAAAGAATTGTAGAAAAAAGGAGAAAAAACATGAAAATTGCAGTAGCAGGAACAGGATATGTTGGACTGTCAAACGCAGTTTTATTATCTCAGCACAATGAGGTAACAGCAGTAGATATTATCCCTGAAAAGGTTGAGTTACTTAATAATAAGAAATCTCCCATTCAGGATGCAGAGCTGGAGGAATATCTGGCAACCAAGCCCTTGAATCTCAAGGCAACAACAGATGGAGCCAGCGCATACAGGGATGCGGACTTTGTTATCATCTCAACACCTACTAACTATGATCCTGATTTGAATTATTTTGATACATCCCTGGTAGAAGCTGTAATTCAGCTTGTTCTGGAAAACAATCCCAATGCATACATGGTTGTTAAATCAACTGTACCAGTTGGATTCACCATGGAGATGCAGGCTAAATATAATACAAGCCATATTCTGTTCTCCCCAGAGTTCCTGAGAGAAGGACGCGCATTGTATGATAATCTCTATCCTTCAAGAATCATTGTTGGATCCAAGGAGGGAGATGAAGAGGCAGCAGAGCGTGCTAAGACTTTTGCAAATCTACTGGCAGAGGGCGCTATCAAGGAGAACATTGATATCCTCACCATGAAGCCCACTGAGGCAGAGGCTGTTAAGCTCTTTGCAAATACCTACCTGGCGCTTAGAGTATCATACTTCAATGAGTTGGATACCTATGCAGCAGTCAGAGGTCTCGATGCTGAGCAGATTATCCGTGGTGTAAGCCTTGACCCCAGAATTGGAAGCCACTACAACAATCCTTCCTTCGGATATGGCGGATACTGCCTGCCCAAAGATACCAAGCAGCTGCTTGCTAACTATGCCAACGTTCCTAACAACATTATCGGAGCAATTGTTGCAGCCAACAGAACCCGTAAGGATTTTATCGCCGACAATATTCTTGAAAAAATTGATTACAAAGCTCGTCAGGCAAGAGGTGAGAAGTGCGTGGTTGGTGTATATCGTCTGACCATGAAGACCAATTCAGATAACTTCAGACAGTCCTCAATCCAGGGAATTATGAAGAGAATCAAGGCTAAGGGTGTAGAAGTAGTAGTATATGAACCAGCTCTTAAGGATGACAATTTCTTTGGAAGCCGTGTTGAGAGAGACCTGGAAGCCTTCAAGAACAGCTGCCAGCTGATTATCTCCAACAGAAAATCAAAGAAGCTTGAAGATGTGGCTGACAAGGTATATACCCGCGATATTTTCACAACAGACTAATTTTTAACTGATTTTTTGGTAAAAAACTATTAACAGGAACTGATTTATGAATATAATTCTACTTTCAGGTGGCTCAGGCAAACGTCTCTGGCCACTGTCAAATGATGTAAGAAGCAAACAGTTTATTAAAATATTTAAGAAGGCTGATGGAAGCTATGAGTCCATGGTTCAGAGAATGTACCGCATGATTAAGGAGGCCGATCCTGCTGGAACAGTTACAGTGGCCACCTCCAAGACTCAGGTTTCATCCATTAATAATCAGCTGGGTCAGGATGTCGGGATTTCAATTGAGCCCTGCAGAAGAGACACTTTTCCTGCAATTGCTCTGGCCAGTGCATATCTGTGTGATGTAGCCAAGGTTAATCCTGATGAACCGGTAGTTGTGTGCCCCGTGGATCCCTATGTGGAAGAGGATTACTTCAAGGCAATCCTTGCTCTGGGCGAGCAGGCTGCTGAGGGTGAAGCAAACCTGGTACT
>DCIJ01000016.1 GCA_002315945.1 Lachnospiraceae bacterium UBA1729
GAACACTGAGCTGTTGGCCCAGGCGCTTACCTGTGACATGTATCTGAGAGAAAAATGTAAGAGCAGGATAGGTTTTGCCAAGGATTTAAGCAGCTGGAAGGAACAGCTTCGTGTTCTGAATCCGGACAGGAAATTCCATGTGGAGGTATTTGATTATCCTGTGTGGGAAAAAAGTCCGGAAAAAATGACCGAGAGACTACCAGAAGCGAAATGTGTGATTTTTGACTATGAAAACAGAGATCCACTTTCATATAATGCAGGGATTACAGTTGTTTGAGTTTACATAACACAAATGCAGCAAATAATCACAAGTTTACATAACACAAAACGCAAGATTACAAAGCTGCAAGTTTACATAATAGGAATGAATCATGAAATTACTACACACTTCAGACTGGCATCTGGGAATTAATTCAAGAGGAAGCGTTTCCTTTGAGCAGGACCAGATATTTTTTATAGAAGAGATAATCAGGATTGCCAGAGATAAGCAGGCAGACGGAATCCTGATTGCCGGTGACATATTTGACAAAAGCATAGCAAGCAGGGAAGCCCTGACTCTGTATGATGAAAAAATCAGTTATATCTGCGGAGAACTAAACATTCCGGTGTATATCATCGCAGGAAACCATGATGGAGCTGAGAGACTTTCCCAGTGCAATGAACTGCTAAAAAAGAGCGGCCTGTATATTGCGGGAGCTCTTAAGGCGGCACCTTATGTAGTAAATCAGGGGGATGTGGACATATATTTGCTCCCCTGGATTTCAACGGACAAGGTCAAGGCTGTGTATCCGGAAAAAAGTGGCGAGATTGCATCCATGGAGGACGCCTACAGGGTTGTGCTGGATGAATACAGGAGTCAGTTTGAGCCAGGTCGCACCAATATTCTGGTGGCCCATGCTTTTATTGCCAATGCCAAAACTTCTGTCAGTGACAAGGCTGCGGAGGTGGGGTTTGCCACAATGGTTGGAACCAGCGTGTTTGAGGGCTTTGATTATGTGGCACTGGGGCATCTCCATGGCCCCCAGCAGGTCAGTGACACAATCCGATATAGTGGAACTCCCATGGCCTACTCCTTTGGCAGGGAAGAAGCACAGGAAAAAAGTATAACTATTTTTGATACTGAATCTAAGGAACTGGAGATAATACCATTGCCCCAGAGACTTAAGCGGACAACACTTAAGGGGACCTTTGAGGAGCTGATGGCGGCAGATTTTGATGAAAAAATAGTAAAGGGTTATGTGCGTCTGGAGGTAACAGACAGCTTTGTGGGACTTGATCTGATTGCGGCATTTAGAGAGAGATATCCCAACCTTTTGGAGATTTCAGGCAAAAGCTTTGAAAACGAAGATGCCCGAATCACCATGACCATTGAAGAATTTGAGCAGGCAGACAATGATCCAGAGACTGTCTTTTTGAGATATTGTGAGGATATAGTTGAGAAAGCACCTACTGAGCACATACTGGATATGTTCAGACGTGCCGAGCGAGGTTTACATAAATGAAGCCTTTGAAAGTTGAATTCCAAGCCTTTGGACCCTATGGGGGATATGAAAGCGTTGATTTTGAGCGCCTGTCAGGTCAGGGACTTTTTTTAATCTGTGGCAAGACCGGAGTGGGCAAGACCACCATACTGGATGCCATGACCTTTGCCCTGTTTGGCAAGAGTAGTGGCAGTGGAAGGGATGATTTTGCCAGCATGAGATGCACAAAAGCCTCCTTTGATATAACCACTTTTGTCAGATTTGAATTTGAAAATAATGGTGAATACTACCAGTTTGAACGTCGCCTGGAGAGAAAGAGAAAGAATCTCAAGGCCTCCTATAATGCTGCCAAAAAGGATGAAAATGACATCTGGCAGCCACTGTTTGAGAACGCCAAAGAAAAAAATCTTAATGACAAGGCAGTTGACATAATTGGATTGGACTACAGTCAGTTTGTTCAGGTAATAGTGTTGCCACAGGGCAAGTTTGAAAAATTTCTTACTTCCAATTCTGATGACAAGGAGCGGATTCTGACCAGTATATTTGGTGAGGACCGGTGGCAGGAGATAGCCAATCTCATGTATGAGGAGGCTTTTGCCAACAGGGAGCAGGTTAAGGGAGTATGTGAACAGATAGCCAACAGTCTGAGAGATGAGGGCTGTGAAAAAATAGGCGAGTTGGTTGACATAATTGAGCAAAAGAGCGAAAACCTCACCCAGCTGGAGGAAAATTATTCCAAAGCTTTTGTAGAGGAACAGATTAAGCGCAGACTGGAAGAAAAGGCAGTTGTTGCACGATTTACTGACCTGGATAAAGCCCGGGAGAAGGTGGCTGTTCTGGAGGCAGGAGCCAGGGAAAGGCAGGAATGGGGGAACAGGGAAGCATTAATTAATAGAGCCCTGAAGGTGAAGCCCTGTCTGCAGGCAGTATCAGATGCCAGGACGGCTCACCAACATCGAACCCTCCAGCTGGAGGAGATTAAACAGCAGGCTGAGGATGCAAAAACTAAGGCCCGTGCCAGTGCAGAAAGCTACAAAACATTTTTATCACAGGAGTCTAAGATAGAGGAAGAAAAACTCTACATACACAGCCTCGAAGGCAAGAAAGATGACTATGAAGGACTGGGAAGGATTAAAAAAGAACTGGACTCCTGGACTACCAGAAAAAAACAGTCTGAAAACAGGCGCATTGATGCCAAGGCCGCCCTGGATGAACTGATAGCGCAGATTACCGGTACCAGGGACAGCTATGAAAAGCTGTCCGGCCATCACAAGGCACTGCTCGATGCATATCTGGAAGGCATCACAGGTGTGCTGGCTGGAAGTCTCAAGCCCAATGAACCCTGCCCTGTCTGCGGCAGTACAAATCATCCCAACAAGGCCTGCGTTCAGGAAAATGATGTGACCAAGGAGCAGGTTGACAGCGCTGATGTGGAAAAAAATGACTGCTACAAAAAGCTGCAGGATATGATGAATAGTCAGGCTGAGGCTCAGAAATCCTATGAGAACATTCTTAAGGAGCTGGAAAATGACAAAAGTCAGGTGACCGCCCTGGAAGCAAAGCTTGCGGCCAGTCAGAGCAATATGGTTTCAGGCATTACAAACCTTAAGGAGTTAGAAGAGGCCATAAAAAATGCTGAGGACAGAGTCAACACTTTTTTAAGGAAAAAGAGTGAAATGGAGCTTAAAGATAAGGAGCTTCAGACTATGGCCACACAGCTTTTGGCCCAGGTGGATCCAGCTGCCAGGGAGGTGGCAAAGGCTGTGGAGACAGTGGCAGTAGTTACAAAAGAACTGGAAAAAGCTCTTGAGGAAAATGATTTTGAAAGCATCGAGGCGGTGGAGGAGATACTGACGGAGGAGAGTCTGCTGGCCTCTTATCAGAAAAAAATGCAGGAATACGATGCGGAGGTCCTGTCAGCTAATATCAGTGTTAAGGAACTCTCCCAGGAGCTTGAGAATACTGAACGACCAGACAGTGAAGCTGTCCAGGCTGAGTTAGACAGACTGGATGCAGACAAAACTTCATATATAAGAGAAAAGACTTCACTGGAGCAGGAAATCAAAAGACTGATTGCCAAGAAGACCAATATTGACAGTCTGGGCGAGGGGATTGAAGAAAAAATAAGACAGGCAGATGATGACTTTATTTTTGCAAAAAATCTGAGAGGAGATACCGGTACAGGACTTCAGAGATATGTACTGGGAATCATGTTCTCTTCAGTAGTTACTGCAGCCAACAAGATGCTGGAGCTGGTGCATGGGGGCAGGTACAGACTGTTCAGATCGGATGAAAAGGCGGCTGGTACCAGCAAACGTGGACTGGAGCTTAAGGTATATGACAATCTGAGTGGTGAGCATGAGGGCAGATTTGTAAACACTCTCTCTGGCGGAGAAAAGTTCTTAGCTTCACTGGCACTGTCCATAGGTATGTCAACGGTGGCCCAGCGAAGTGGAATCAGAATAGAAGCTTTGTTTATAGATGAAGGCTTCGGATCACTGGATGAGGATTCCATAGGAGATGCCATGAACATCCTGGCAAGTATCCAGAAGGCTAACGGTATGGTGGGAATTATCTCTCATGTACAGCTGTTACAGGACAGAATACCTACCAAGCTTCAGGTTACTGACAGTGCGCAGGGAAGCCACATAGTTCAGACGGTAGGTTAGTTGACAGCGGCGTCTCATGGTTCGGGTTGCAGGTTGGTTGACAGGGGCGTCCCATAGTTCAGACTGTAGGATAATTAACATGTCTGCTGAGTATGGGGGTGAAGAGTAAGATGTTCACCGCGTTTGCGGTGAAAAATATACACAAATGTTTGCGGGATGATGTTGATATAAAATACATTGCGGTTTGTGAAGAAAAGCGACACATCTGTACGAACGGCTTTCTTGCCTACAGCAAATGCAGGATGTAAAATTAGTGGCAGTATGGGGATACTTTAATCACTCTTATATGGTAGAAATAATGTATGTGGAGGTGTTACGATGAAGTCTCGAACAAGTAAGATGAACATGGTCCGTTGGATGATTGCCGCGAATCTTGTGTCTATTATTCTGGTTGGTTTTCTGTTGGTAGTGGTATCTGGAATGTTTATAACCAATATCACTAATGGCGATTACAAGAAAATCGTAGAGAATATTAGTGTACATGTGGCTGGTATGATGGACGAGATGGATGATGGTGCATACTTCTACGATCAGGCTTCAGGTAAGTTATTAAAGGGTACAACAGAGATTACAGACAATGTATTCTGGATGATTCAGGAGAGAGATTCAGATGTGCACCACACAATCTTCTGGGGCGATACCAGAATCATGAGTGACATTAAGGACTCAGATGGCAATTCTGTTGTCGGAACAAAGCTTACAGATCAGAAGATTATAGATAGTGTAGCCAAGAACGGCATTTATACACAGAATAATGTAAATATTTACGGAACAAAATATAGTGTATGTTACTATCCCATTAGAAATGGAAACGAGATAGTGGGTTATGTATTTACTGGTGTTAATCAGGAACAGAGCATGTCACAGATCCTGGTTGCTGTTGTAAGTGCATTTGTTATCGGTTTACTGCTGGCAGCTTTAGTAGCCTTCATTATGGTCAGAATGATCAATACCCGTGCAAAAGAGTTTGGAATTCATCTTACCGATGCTTCAGGAATTGCTGAAGAGAAGAAAAATGATGTATCCGAACTTGGTAAGGTTACAAAGGACAATATTGAACAGATTAATCTGGCAATCGACCAGGTGGCTATCGCTGTTACAAGACAGGCTGGTAATACAGAGGAAATCATGGGTGCCATGTCTGAATTCGCTGACAGAATAGATGTTATTATGGAGAGAGTTCAGTCTACCTCTAAGGTATCTGGTGAAAGTGCAGGTATGATTGATGACCTGAAGAACAAGGTTAACAGCCTTGAGGCAGCATCTGCTACAAATAGTAATGAAATACTGGATATTTCAAGACAGATTGCAGAGGACAACAGAGCTGTAGCTGACATCAGCAAGATTATTGATGTAATTAACGATATTGCTTTCCAGATAACCCTGTTAAGCTTCAATGCTTCTGTTGAAGCGGCAAGAGCCGGTGAAGTTGGTAAGGGATTTGCAGTAGTAGCA
>DCIJ01000084.1 GCA_002315945.1 Lachnospiraceae bacterium UBA1729
GTTCAAAGGTGAAAATGCAGTTCTGTATCTTGGAGGCTATGGCCTTGGAAGATTTATTATAGAGGGTATAAGGACGGATCAGCTGAAGCTTGGTTCAACGGATATTGCAGTTAGTCAGCTGTTAGCTGGCTGTCTGGTATTGTTTGCCATAGTAGTTGAAGCAATCATGCGAGGCGTTATTGTAAAAAAGAATAGTAAATAATTTCCGTATATATAATAGAATTTACTAAGCGAAATTGAATCTAGAGCGCAATAGAGGATTTTGTAATGAAGAAACTTATTGAATTAATTACATGTGAAGTTGAAGCTGCTTTTGAAGCGGCTGGATATGACAAGTCTTTGGGAAGAGTAACTGTTTCAAACAGACCCGACCTGTGTGAATTCCAGTGCAACGGCGCAATGGCAGGGGCCAAGCAGTACAAGGTTAAGCCTATTGATATTGCCAATGCAGTGGCAGAGAATCTGACAGACAGCCAGGTGCTTTCAGAAGTAAATGCTGTAATGCCAGGCTTTCTGAACCTGAAGATTAAAAATGAATTTTTGGCAGATTACCTGAACAAGATGAGTTCTACCGATAAGTTTGGGCAGGAGATGCCTGAACAGGGCCAGAAGGTGATAGTGGACTACGGCGGACCTAATGTAGCTAAGCCTCTCCATGTTGGTCACCTGAGAAGTGCTGTAATTGGTGAGAGCGTAAAAAGAATTGAGAAATTTTTCAATAATGATGTAATTGGCGACATTCATATGGGAGACTGGGGCCTTCAGATGGGTCTAATTATCTATGAATTGTCCTTAAGAAAACCAGAGCTTCCTTATTTTGATGATAACTTTGAAGGGGAATACCCAAAGGAAGCGCCCTTTACAATCAGCGAGCTGGAAGAAATCTATCCTACTGCTTCAAAGAAGTCAAAAGAGGATGAAGTTTTCAAGGCAGCAGCTATGGAAGCAACCAAAAAGCTTCAGAATGGTGTTAGGGGATACAGAGCGTTATGGAATCACATTCTTAATGTATCTGTAACTGACCTTAAGAAAAATTACAACAGACTCCATGTAAATTTCGAGCAGTGGAATGGTGAGTCCACAGTTCATAACCTGATTCCTGGAATGGTAGATATGATGAAGGCAACTGGACTTGCTTATCTGAGTGATGGGGCTCTGGTTGTGGATGTTAAGGAAGAAAGTGATACCAAGGAGATGCCTCCCTGCATGATTTTAAAATCAGACGGAGCATCATTATATAATACAACAGATCTAGCTACTCTTATGATGAGACGAGATGAGGAAGATCCTAAGCATATTATCTATGTAGTAGATAAAAGACAGGGCCTTTATTTCGAGCAGGTATTCAGATGTGCAAGAAAGACCGGCGTGGTCAAGGATGATTGTGAGCTTACCTTCTTAGGCTTTGGAACTGTTAATGGAAAGGATGGAAAGCCTTACAAGACAAGAGATGGCGGAGTGATGCGTCTTGAAAGTCTGCTTGAAGAGATATATCAGGGTATGCTTTCAAAAATCAGAGAAAATACAAGCCTGTCGGATGAGGAAGCCTGTGATATAGCCGAGAAGGTTGCTTTGGCAGCAGTTAAGTATGGTGATTTGTCTAATCAGGCATCAAAGGATTATATCTTTGATATGGAGAAATTTTCTTCCTTTGAGGGGGATACAGGCCCATACATTCTGTATACAATAGTTCGAATCAAGTCTATTCTTAAAAAATATGAAGAGCAGGGGAATTCGGTGTCAGATATTGATATCACTTCCTGCGAAGAACCAAGCTGGAAGGCACTGGGCCTTAACCTGACCGGAATGCATGCCGCACTTGAATCTGCATTTTCAGAGATTGCACCTCACAAAATATGTGCATATATTTATGATCTGGCTAATGCATTTAACAGATTCTATCATGAGAACAAAATCCTTATTGAAGAGGATGAAAATAAGAAACGCAGCTGGATTGCAACCCTCAAGCTGACAAGGGACATTCTTGAACAGTGTATTGAACTTCTGGGATTTGAGGCACCGGAAAGAATGTAGGCAGGACTGATGCACGCAGAAAGAAATTAAGCTTTTAAATCAACATTCCAAAATCTGGGATGTTGATTTTTTTATCATCGGGAAAACAAAAAAAGAAAAAAACCGCATATCTGCGGCTTTTCTCTTTTAGGGTAACATTGCTATTAACAATGCCATAGGGTAGATGAAAAAGAGGTGTTATCTGATAAAATTGGGGTAGGTATCAGATAAACTCGATTTAGTATGTCTACAGATAAGAACTTTTTTTTCCTATCTGATGATGCAATTATGCAATAAAATTACGCGTTTGTCTAGTACTTTTTTGAAAAAAATTAGAAAAAATGTAATTTTTTTTTCTAAGCCAGTACAAAAAATACTCTGTGTGTAACAAGCACCGCGTGTGTGTATTTTGTAGCTCTTTGTTTCAGCGTAGGATTTGGTATATTTTGATTGTTGTGGTATAATCCTAAGTTATGAATTATTCAAAACGTGGAATCAAGAAAAAAATAAAAGAATACAGAGCAATCTGGCCCAAGATTTTTCATAAGCTGGTCATATCAGCGGTTGAACTGGGACTTATAGCAGCAATAGGTGTGGCAGTGATAGGATGCTGCCTTGGTTTTGGTGTCTTCAAGGGAGTGTTGAATTCGGCGCCTGATATTACCAATATTGATGTAAGCCCAAGTGGATTTTCAACCTTTGTCTATGACACAGATGGTAAACAGATTGCCAAGCTGGTGGCAGCCAACTCAAACCGAATCCCTGTGTCCATGGATCAGATTCCTGAAAATCTGGCTCATGCCTTTGTGGCAATCGAGGATGAGAGATTCTATGAGCATAATGGTATTGATATCAAGGGTATTCTCCGTGCTGCAGTAATTGCTGTAAGAAGCAGGGACTTAAGTCAGGGTGCGTCTACAATCACCCAGCAGCTTCTCAAGAACAATGTATTTACAGGATGGACCAGTGAGACAACTGTCGAGAAGGTTAAGCGAAAGTTGCAGGAGCAGTATCTGGCCCTGGAGCTTGAAAAAGTAATGGACAAGGATAAAATCCTTGAAAATTATATGAATACCATTAACCTGGGACAGTCTACTCTGGGCGTTCAGGCAGCTTCCATGAGATATTTTAACAAGCATGTAAGCAGTCTTACACTGTCAGAGTGTGCTGTTATAGCTTCCATTACTCAGAACCCTTCCAAGTATAATCCTATTTCTCACCCTGATTACAATGTGGAGAGACAGCAGAAGGTACTGGGAAATATGCTGGATCAGGGTTACATTACCAAGGAAGAATACGATGAAGCCATGGCTGATGATGTATATTCCCGAATTCAGGTGGTTAATCAGAATTCCAATGAGGAAAG
>DCIJ01000036.1 GCA_002315945.1 Lachnospiraceae bacterium UBA1729
GTTGAAGAGGTTGATGCAATCCTCAATGCAGCAACTCATGCAAATAAAAAAGAAGGCTTTGTGCCGCATAAGGGAATTAATCATAAAAAACGGGTGGAAGCACCAAAGCCAGTGGCCTCAGACAGACCCTACGAATACAAACCTACTGAAAGAAAACGTGAGTTTTTATTGGTTGATGGTTACAATGTAATATTTGCCTGGAAGGAATTAAATGAACTTGCCCAGAAGAATATTGATTCGGCCAGGGACAAGCTTCTGGATATTCTGTGCAATTATCAGCCCGTAAGGGATTGTGAAATAATAGCTGTTTTTGATGCTTACAGAGTTGAAAATCACAGTGAGACATGGATGGATTATCACAACATTCATGTGGTTTTTACCAAGACCGCCGAGACAGCAGACAGATATATTGAGAGATTTGTAAGGGATGAAAAAAAGAATTACAGATCTACGGTTGTCACTAGTGATGGAATGGAGCAGATTATTGTAAGGGGCGCTGGGGCAGGACTGATTTCAAGCAGAGAGTTTGAAATGAGAGTCGCTGAGGAGACCAGGGCCTTCAATTCCCAGTATGGGGTTAAGTAGGATTCCGGCCCGGCGGAGTCCAACATGGCGGAAGTTAACACGGAGATTCCTACTCTACCGGATATTCCGCTAACAATCCTTCATAATCGAAATTTTTAACCATATCAGCCCAGGCTGCTATCATTTCCTGATAGTTGTCCTGGGTCATTTTGCAGGTGCCATTTCCAAAACAGTCACACATATATTTGTTGATTTCCTGGCTGTAATGGCCCACATCGCCATAATTATCCAGATTCATGACAATATCTTCCTGGCCGGGGAAGAAGTACAATTCTACATTTTCTAATTTAAGCATTTTTTCACAGAAAAGCTCATATTCTCTAATGCAGGCCTCAAACTGATTGTTCTGCATATACTCATACCAGTACAGAATACTGTAGGGAGGCATGAAAACAATAAATTTAGTATCGCCATGCTCCTTAATCGAGGGAATTATGTTAACCTCAAGGTTGCTTTCCAGTCCCTCATCAAACATGTCTGCAGGGAAAGTGGTATCATTTTTTTCCACACGATCCATGTGAGTTATTACATAGTCTTTGCTATAGTAGTCCTTCATCCACCACTCAGAGTTATAGACCGAAGACATGCTGGTAGCGGGTTCCCTCTGAATGATAGGCTTTACAATATAGTCCAGGATTACGTCCTTGTTATATATGTATTTCACATCATCCAGAAGATTTCTGTTGTGGAGATGCTCGGGGATTGGATACTTTGTCTCTTCAGTATCGCCGGTGTAGGATTTCAAATCGACGCCCAGATATACCTTGTTGACTTTTTTCCTGCCACGATCAATCTGTTCCATGGTGTTGTGCACATCCTTGGGAAAAGCCCCGTTGTAGCACAGCTTTATCATATTTTCCCCGTACTGATCCCGAAACCAGTCGGCTTCAAAGTTTACAGTCATGGAGCTGCCAATCAGAACTGTATCATAATCCATATGTCTGGCCATTCCGGGATTCTGACTGGTCTGATTATCTATCTGATAGGGAAAACCGGGCAGAGGCCTGTGATAATGAAAAAATGGATCGATAGTAACAACCAAAGCCCCTACTAATATAAGCCCCAGTACGGTAAGGAGTATGGTGGTAATAAACCACTTTTTTGCATTGCCTGTTGATGATTTCATGTATCTTAAGTTCCTGCGATTTAATTCTTTCTTCCAAATCACATATTTCCTATGATGAGACGTGGATAATATTTTGGAAAGTCAATATATTTTAAAATATGGGGAAATATATTGCAAACATTACTAAATAGGTGCAGATAACTGAAAGAACTTTCTGTTTTACAAAAAAACGCCAGAATTGCTTGATTGTATTTGCTTTGAAACGCATATGGAATTAAAATATAAATATGATTTTGACACAAAGACTGTATTCATAAGAAGACCAGAAGGTGTCAAGGCAGTTGGCGGTAGAGTTGGTGTTGGTGCCAGGCCCGTTGGTGTTGGTGTCAAGGCAGTTGGCGGTAGAGTTGGTGTTGGTGCCAAGCCCGTTGGTGTTGGTGCCAAGCAATTTATTGAATTTTTACGTGAACAGGCGTGAAAAAGAAAGGACGAAGGTATGGTTATTGTCAGAGCAAAAGATTATCAGGACATGTCGAGAAAAGCTGCAAATATTATTTCAGCCCAGGTTATTATGAAACCAAAGGCTGTACTGGGACTTGCGACAGGAGGTACTCCTGTGGGAACCTACGCTCAGCTGATAGACTGGTACAAAAAAGGTGATATTGATTTTTCTCAGATAACCACCATAAATTTGGATGAATACAGAGGTCTGCCCAAGACACATGAACAGAGCTACTGGTATTTTATGCATGAGCAGTTTTTTAATCATGTCAATGTGGATGAGAGCAGAATTAATGTGCCTGATGGAATGAATCCGGATAGTGAAAAGGCTTGTCGTGAATATGATAATGTAATCAGGGAAGCCGGCGGAATTGATTTACAGCTTCTTGGCATTGGAGTAGATGGCCATATTGGATTTAATGAACCTGGAAATGCATTTGAACTGGAGACCCATTGCGTTGATTTGACTGAACAGACTATTAAGTCTAACCAGAGATTTTTCGGAGATGGTGAATCTGTGCCAAAGCAGGCATACACTATGGGAATCAAAAGTATCATGCAGGCCAGAAAGGTTCTGATGGTAGTTAATGGCAAGGAAAAAGCTGAAATAGTTAAAAAGGCATTTTTCGGACCGGTTACTCCTGAAATCCAGGCATCAATACTGCAGATGCATCCTGATTTTACTATTGTAGGAGATGAGGAAGCATTATCACTGATTTAATGGAGACTCTGGGTAGTTCGGTATTGCAAAATAGGTGAAAATATATCATAATTAAATATGTATACGAGTCGGAATATTTTTCCTGGGCAGAAAGGGGTGACTTCATGGATATAGCAGGATTATCAATGGCTCTCAGTCAGAGTAAGGTGCAGCAGTCTTGGGGCGTTGCAATGCTTAAAAACTCAATGGACATGGCAGAAACCCAGGGAGCACAGGTGGCAGAGCTGCTATCCA
>DCIJ01000063.1:0-564 GCA_002315945.1 Lachnospiraceae bacterium UBA1729
GAGATTCTCAAGATCGAGATTTTGCGAAGAAGTCTTTTCAAGTACCTTCGCATCTCAACAAGTTGAGATGCTCAAGATCAAGATTTTGCTAGCAAAATCTTGATAGGATTGGCCTGGTGGCTCAGTTGGTTAGAGCGCCGCCCTGTCACGGCGGAGGTCGTGGGTTCGAGCCCCATCCGGGTCGGTCAGAAGCAGACAAAGAAGCTTCAAAAAAACTGGGATCTTAGCTCAGCTGGGAGAGCATCTGCCTTACAAGCAGAGGGTCACAGGTTCGAGCCCTGTAGGTCCCATAAGGAAGAGAAATAACTTCCAAGAAGTATTTTTAATAGCTCCCAGATTAAATCGATGATTTAATCTGTATCGCCACATTGGCAAGAAGAGCTGTTAAAGGTGCACAACATGCCGATGTGGCTCAATTGGCAGAGCAGCTGATTTGTAATCAGCAGGTTATCGGTTCGAGTCCGATCATCGGCTTTACTGCAATTAAATAGAGGTTGTGGTTAATGGGCAGATTCCCGAGTGGCCAAAGGGGGCAGACTGTAAATCTGTTAGCGACGCTTTCGA
>DCIJ01000063.1:634-35858 GCA_002315945.1 Lachnospiraceae bacterium UBA1729
CGCGGGGTGGAGCAGTCTGGAAGCTCGTCGGGCTCATAACCCGAAGGTCATAGGTTCAAATCCTGTCCCCGCTATTTAATTAGAGAGAAAAAGAATAAATGCCCAGATAGCTCAGTTGGTAGAGCAGAGGACTGAAAATCCTCGTGTCGCTGGTTCGATTCCGGCTCTGGGCACTAAGAGAACACAGGAGACTGTGTTCTTTTTTTAATTCTAGATTGAAAAATAGGTCTTGCTAATATTTGTAAAATAAGATATTCTAAATTACACGTTGAGTGTTCATCTCAGTATCTAATGTTTAGTTCTAGGCTTTCGCCTAACTATTTCATATCATATCAATTAAATATTTCTAAAAGGAGGGATTCTATGCCTAAAAACAAATCAATCTCAGGAAATCTATCTTCAAGCAATTTATCTTTTCCGACATCAGGAGCGATTCCAATAAGAATGACAAGTGATTTGCTGTTTCATTATCTTTTGCAAGATGAGAAAACAAATATACTTGAAGGAATTATTTCATCATATTTAGACATACCAATAAATGATATTAAGTCTGTGAATGTAAGAAATCCGATTTCATATGGTGATGATATAACATCAAAACAGATGGTATTGGATATAGTGGCAGAATTGAATAATGATCAGATAATAAATCTTGAAATGCAGGTTTATAATTTTCATGACTGGCCTGAACGTTCTCTTTCTTACTGCTGTCGATTCTTTGATAATCTAGAGACAGGAGTTCCCTATTCTAAAGTAAAAAGTGTCTATCACATAGGTTTTCTTGACTATACTCTATTTCCGGAAGTTGCTCAATTCATATCCACATATACATTAAGAGAAGTAAAAACGAACTATGAGTTTACTAGTAAATTCAGAATTACTGTGGTAGACTTGAAGCGGGTAAATGAAGCTGATGAGACAGATAAAAAGGCTCATAGAGATTTGTGGGCAAAGTTCTTCAAGGCAACTACATGGGAGGAAATAGATATGTTGGCAGCAAAAGATGAATATATAAATGAAGCTGCAACAAAGCTTCATCAATTAGCTGAAGACAAACGATTTCGTGATCAGTATTGGGAACGCGAAGATTATATCAGGCGCGAAATGGATAGAGATTTATACTATGAGAATATAATCGCTGGTGTCATTGCAGAGAAAGACAATACTATCGCAGCAAAAGATGCTTATATAGCTGAGCTTGAAGCAAAGTTGGCTTCGATCGACAAGTAGTATCTGTACGCGAACAGAAAATAGTAAGTGATATAAGAGGCAGCAAGATATGTTGTATTAGAGCATATTCTCGCTGCCTTTTTATAATTGGAAATTGCATAATCCCCTTCTCTATCTCCATTTACTATCTTTATTTATCTTGCTTTGCTTGGCTTCTTTTCTTTTCTCAAAGCGTTTTGCTTTTGACGAACGCCAGTGGTCGTGAGCTTCGATATACTGAATAGCTTCACCTAAAGTATATAGAGTGCAATACTGTCTATGATAGCCCAGTTTGTTTTCTATATCGGACTCGTTGGTTATATCTGCCGGGTTGCGAACTATATAATCTTTTGAATTAATGTAAATATAATTTGATACCTTGTTATATACACATAGTCCAAACAGAGAAAGTACGATGATAATAAAAAGAATACCATAAACGAGGATGATAAACTCAGCTGAAAGTAATAATAAGACTAGTGTCATTGGTATTGTCTCCTTTGGTTATAATGAAATGTTTGCTCTAGCTAAAATATATTATTGCGCAATCTGTTAGAGTGATTTTCGAATTAGAAAGTAAGAAGAAAAGAAGAATTGATGTATTATCTGTAGAAATCTAGAGTAATTGAGTTAGACGGAGTTCAAAAATCCCATAAATCGCTATCAACATGTCTATTTATCTGCTCTTTTACCACTATTTACATCACTATCCTTACTGAAAAAACAGATAAGTCAGTAGAAGAACAAGCTTTTATCTGTAATTCAGCCACTATTTTCGCCATCATCCATGCGTAAAAGACAGATAAATAGGTCCAGTGTGGTTGGGTTATCTGCAAAAGGCGACTTGAAAGAGAAAGCAAGAAGAGAAAAAGACAGATAAGTCAGTAGAAGAACAAGCTCTTATCTGTTGTAGGGTCGCGACCCGTGATTTAACAGAAAAATTGAATGGTGGATCAAATGCCAAATAAGATGAGATAAGCCCATTTCCTGACGAATACGTGCGAAAAATACACGTTTGTCGCAGAGACTGAGTGATAAAAATTTCTCAAGTGATATTTGTCACATTTTGTTCAAAAAATAATCCCATTTTCCCATTACATTTGTAAAAAACAATAAGTTACATATTGCAATTGTTAATAAAACAAAATTTTATAAAATGGTAGATGTAACAAACAAAGCGCTTTGAAAGCGCGATATTTAATGGGAGGAATTAAATAATGAAGAAAAAAGTTATTAGCGCACTTTTAAGTGTAGCAATGGTAGCATCTCTTCTTGTTGGTTGTGGCGCAGCTAAAGAAGCAGCTCCAGCAGCAGAAGCACCTGCAGCAACAGAAGAAGCAGCACCTGCTGAAGAAGCAGCTCCAGCAGCAGAAGAAGAAGCAGCAGCTCCTGAAGCTAAAGAAGGTGGAAGAGTATTCGGTTACACATGTATGGACGGAACAAATCCTTTCTTCGTAGCTCTTGAAGGCTCAATCAGAGAAGTTGTTGAAGCTAATGGTGATACACTTGTATCAGTTGATCCTGGTAACGATTCAAACAAGCAGATCGACCAGGTAGAAGATCTTATCTCTAAGGGAATCGACGTAATGTTCGTTAACCCTGTTGATGCTGATGGTATCATTCCTGCACTTGATATGCTTAAGGAAGCTGGAATCCCTATGTTCGGTTTCGATACACAGGTTGGTGATATGAGCTACCTCGTATCATACGCTGGTTCAGATAACTACAATGCTGGTAAGGTTTGTGGTGATGACCTCGTAGCTAAGTGTCCTGAAGGTGGTGACATCCTCGTTCTTGACTCTCCTACAATGCAGTCTGTAGTAGATAGAACAAACGGTTTCTTAGATGCAATCGAAGGCAAAGGCTTCAACGTAGTTGGTCAGCAGGATTGCATGGGTAACCTTCAGCTTGGTAACGAGAAGGCAACTGACCTTCTTACAGCTCATCCTGACGTAGTAGCTATCTTTGGTGGTAACGATCCTACAGCTCTTGGTGCTTTCGCAGCATGTGAAGCAGCTGGCGTATCTCCTAAGATCTACGGTGTTGATGGTTCACCTGATATCAAGGCTCAGCTTGGTAACTCTTGCGTAGAGGGTACTGGTGCACAGTCTCCTATGACAATTGGTAAGACAATCGCTGAAACAGCTTATCAGTGGTTGAATGGCGAGAAGGTTGAAGAGTTCATCCCTATCGAGACATTCCTTATCACAGCTGACAACGTAGCTGACTTCGGAACAGACGGATGGCAGTAAGATAGACCTCTAGGTTTATTACAACATGAAATAAAAATGACTTGTGCTCCAGTTTGGGGCACAAGTTTTTTTGAAAAAAGTTTTTTAAAGGGATAAATAAACAAGTTTTGATTAGTAGCAAAAGGGTTAGCAAAAAGAAACGGTGGTGAATATTCATGAGCGAGCAGTATTTACTTGAAATGAAAGGGATTGATAAATCCTTCCCCGGTGTAAAAGCCCTTCAGAATGCCAGCCTGCAGTTAAAAGCCGGTGAGGTGCATGCTCTGTTAGGAGAGAATGGTGCGGGCAAATCCACATTGATTAAGGTGTTGGGTGGCATATACAGTGCAGATAACGGAGAGATAATTGTTGATGGAACTAAGGTTAACATCGACGGCGTTCTGGCAGCCAGAGCGGCTGGTGTATCGATTGTGCACCAGGAACTGGTTCTTGTTCCTTATATGACTGTAGCGGAAAACATTTTCCTTGGAAGAGAGCCGGGCAACAAATACAACATAAATAGACAACAAATGATTGACGAAGCACAGAAGCTTCTCGATGCATATGAAATGAATATAGATGCTGACAGCTTAGTTGAACACTTAAGCATTGCTCAGCAGCAGATGGTTGAAATTGTAAAGGCTATTTCATTCAATTCAAAGATTCTTGTAATGGATGAGCCTACATCTTCGATTTCTGACAAAGAGGTTAATTTCCTCTTTGAAACAATGAGAACACTTACAGCTAAGGGTGTAGGTATCATCTACATCTCTCATAAGATGAGTGAGCTGGAAGAAATCTGTGATAGAGTAACAGTAATGCGAGACGGTGAGACAGTTGGTACTAAGGTTGTTAAAGAAACCAACAAGGACGAACTGATTGCCATGATGGTTGGCCGTGAGCTGACAAATTACTATACAAGAGACTTTATCGATGAGGCCAATGCCGAAGTTGTAATGAAATGTGAAAATATCAATGATGGCAAGTTGGTTAAAGGTGCAAGCTTTGAAGTAAGAAAGGGCGAAATCGTTGGTTTTGCTGGTCTGGTTGGAGCTGGTAGAAGTGAAGCAATGAAGGCTATCTTCGGACTTACCCCTGGTTCAACAGGTGATGTATATGTAGATGGTCAAAAGGTTTCTATCCATACACCTGTAGATGCTCTGAAACATGGTATTGGACTTGTTCCTGAAAGCCGTAAGACAGAAGGCTTATATGGTGTTATGAGCGTTAAGTTCAATTCAACCATCGAAGTATTAGGTGAGTTTATCAAGAATCTTATCGTTAATGGTAAGAAAGAAGAAGAGATTACTCAGAAATACATCGATATGATGAATACAAAGACTCCAAGCCAGGAGCAGAAGATCGGAAATCTTTCCGGTGGAAATCAGCAAAAGGTTATGATTGGAAGATGGCTTGCAACCAATCCTAAAATTCTTATTCTGGATGAGCCTACTAGAGGTGTTGACGTAGGTGCTAAAGCTGAAATCTATTCAATTATGAATGATTTGGCTAAGACCGGAATGGCTATCATAATGATATCCTCAGAACTTCCTGAGATTATCAATATGAGTGACAGAGTATATGTTATGAATGATGGTCGTGTAACAGGTTGCCTCAATCATGAGGAAGTTACACAGGAAAGAATTATGCAGTTAGCTGCAAAGTAATAAGGAGGAAAATTATGGCAGCCAGAATGAAAAACGGTGTTGTTAAATATTTTAAACAGAACATCGGTATTATTATCGCCTTATTGGCAATGTGTTTATTCCTGATAGTATTCCCTACTACCAGAGAGACTTTCCCTACTGGAAAGAATATGTTCAACATCTTGAGACAGAATGCATCAAACTTGTTCCTTGCAACAGGTATGACAATGGTTATCCTTCTTGGAGGAATCGATCTTTCAGTTGGATCTGTAATTGCTCTTTCAGGATGTATCGCAGCAGGTTGTGTTGTTAACTTAGGACTTCCTGAAGTTGTTGGTTTCGCAGCAGCAATTTTAGTAGGTGCTTTGGTTGGTATGGCAAACGGCTTTGTAATTTGCAAGACTGATATACCTCCCTTTATCGTAACTCTTGCATCTATGAATATTACAAAGGGTATTGCTCTTGTATATACAGGTGGTTCACCTATCAGATGTATGACAGATGCATTTAAGTTCCCTGGGGCTGGTTATGTTGGACCTGTTCCTACACCTGTAATTTTAATGCTTATTGTATTTATCGTAGCAGCAACTATTATTAATAGAACTCAGCTTGGTCGTCACATTTATGCAGTTGGTGGTAACCCACAGGCAGCTAAGTTCTCTGGTATTAATGTAGCTAAGGTTAAATTCTTCGTATATACATATACAGGAATTATGGCAGGTATTGCTTCTGTAGTAGTTGCTTCAAGACTTTACTCAGGTCAGCCTACAGCTGGTGACGGTGCTGAAATGGATGCCATCGCAGCGGTAGTAGTTGGTGGAACTAGTATGAGTGGTGGTTCAGGTTTCATTGGTGGAACTCTTATCGGTGTACTTATCATCGGTGTTCTTAACAATGGTCTTAACCTCTTAGGTGTGGATTCTAACTGGCAGTATATTGTAAAAGGTATGGTTATCCTCCTTGCAGTATATGTTGACTTCATTAGAAATAAGAAAAAAGGTAGATAAAATAATATTTGGTGCCGGGCTTTGGCCCGGCATTTCTTTTTTTAACAATTAAAACTGTGATATAATGAGCAGGATGAAAAAAATAGTAAGTTCTCTCATATTAATTTCAATATTGATGCTAGCATTGGCTGGATGTGGTCTGGATTCTAGTAAGGACGAAAAACATGAGCCAATATTATTTGGGGCAACCTATATGACCAGAAACAATGTATATTTCGATGTATTGCATGCAGCCATTGAGGAAGTGGTTGAGTCCAACGGAGATATACTTATTTCACGTGATCCAAATCAGCAGCAGGATAAGCAGAATGATCAGATAAAAGAGATGATTGAAGAGGGAATAAAGGTATTATTCCTAAACCCTGTTGACTGGGAAGAAGTGAAACCTGCACTGGAAGCCTGCAAAGAGGCTGGAGTGGTAGTAATTAATGTTGATACAATAGTTAAGGACACAGAATACATTGTTACCTGTGTTGAAACTGATAACTATATGGCAGGACGTCTGTGTGCAGAGGATATGATGGCCAGAATGGATTCTGCAGATATTGTAATTATTGATAATCAGATTCAGAAATCTATTGCAAACCGTGTCCAGGGATTCCTAGATACTATTGAAGGAAATGATAATTACAGGGTTGTATATACAGCAGTCGGCAAGGGAGAGTTTGAGGTATCAGCTGAAGCCCTTACTGAATTTCTAAAATCCCAGATTCATTTCGATGTATTTTTTGGTGGAAATGATCCTTCTGCTCTGGGTGCACTGGCAGCATTACAGCAAAACAGAATGGAGAATGCTGGAATCGAAATATATGGCGTAGATGGTTCCCCTGACTTTAAGTCCATGCTTGCGCTGGGGCATACTACGGCCACAAGTGCTCAGAGCCCAAAGACTCTTGGAACTGTAGCGGCAAAAGCAGCTTACAGATATTTAAATGGGGAAGAGATAGAACCCTATATTAGTATTAAACCTTACATAATAAATAAAGAGAATATCGGTAATTTCGAAGTAAACGGATGGCAGTAGGTAAAGTATGAGCGATGTGAAAAATAGAACAGTAAACCTGCTGCAGGTTCTGTTGTTAATAATAAATATTAGTGCAATATACTTTCTGGTAATATTTGTCTACGTAACAACAGAATCCATCAGGAGGCATTATGTTGCCAGAAAATTTTTGGATAATGTCCAGAGCATTCCGACAAATCCCCAGAGGAGTATGATCATTGTTCTGGTAATGGGGACAGTGCTTGTTGTTACTTTTTTATATAGACATTATAAAAAGACCATAGAGAATAAGAAGCTGATAGCTTCCCTGGTGGTTGATTTCATGGTTGCAGCAGTAATAATGGTGGAGCTGGATTTTAACTACAAGGGTCTGCTGCTGTTAATATGTGCTAATATTATTACCTACCTGGCTGGAAACAAGACTAAATTCATCATGGCAGCCTGCACTGTCAGTGGATATCTGCTGGCAGACTATGAGTTGATATCCATATATATGCCACTGTATCGCATATCGGAATATATTCAATACTATACCGCTGACGTACAGCAGTTATTGTACAGTGTTGTAAATCTTCTCAATTCATTGAACATTATTGTATTCATAATATATTGTGTATACGTTATGAATGCCCAGTCAGGTACAATCGATGAGATAAATAAACTGAATCATGAATTGCAGAGTGCCAATGGGCAGCTTAAGGAATATGCCGAAATGACAGAGCGTATGACTCAGACCAGAGAACGAAACAGACTGGCACGTGAGATTCATGATACGCTGGGACATACGCTGACAGGAATAGCAACTGGACTGGACGCGGCCATGGCTCTTATGGATGTATCACCTGAGCAGACCAGAAAACAGCTGGAGTTATTGTCCAAGGTTTCCAGAGATGGAATCAAGGATGTCAGGAGGTCGGTGAATGAATTAAGACCGGATGCGCTGGAGCGATTATCCCTGGAAGTGGCAGTTCGTCAGATGATTACTGAGATGGCCCAGGTTAGTAGTGTAGATATCTACTTTGAGACAGAAGAAAAAAATATGCGTTTTGATGAGGATGAGGAAAACGCAATCTACAGAGTAATTCAGGAAAGCATTACCAATGCTGTAAGACATGGTAAGGCTAAAAAAATATGGATTACAATTGAAAGGAAAGACGGGGAGCTGATTCTTGAAATAAAGGATAATGGAATTGGCTGTGATAATATTAAGAGCGGATTTGGAACAAAACACATTCGTGAAAGGATAGATATGCTAAAAGGGCATGTTGAGTTTGATGGAAGTAAGGGCTTCACGGTGACGGCTTACATTCCTATCAGATGGGGGGAGAATTATGATTAAGGTTTTAATAGCTGATGATCAGGAACTGATACGCGAAAGCCTTAGGATTGTACTGGACAGTAAAGAAGAAATAAGCGTGGTTGGAACTGCTCAGGATGGACAGGAGGTCATGCAGAAAATTAGGGAGATTACTCCGGATGTAATCCTTATGGACATCAGAATGCCCAAGATGGATGGTGTTCAGTGCACTAAGATTATCAAGGAAAATGAACCGGATATTAAGATAATTATTCTGACAACCTTTGATGATGATGAATATGTCTATAATGCATTAAAGTTTGGGGCCAGTGGTTACATGCTTAAGGGTGTATCTATGGACGAATTGGAAAATGCAATTAAGACAGTGCACAGTGGAAGGGCAATGATTAATCCTGATATTGCAACCAAGGTAATAAAGCTTTTCTCTCAGATGGCTCAGAGTGAGAATGATGAGACAATACAGGTTGATAAGAATTCAGTTGCAGAATTAACCAAGACAGAATGGAAAATAATAGCTGAGGTAGGTAAGGGCGCAACCAATAAGGAGATAGCGGACAGACTGTTTTTATCAGATGGAACGGTGAGAAATTATCTGAGTGGAATACTCAGCAAGCTTGAATTAAGAGACAGGACTCAGTTAGCCATCTGGGCGGTACAGACCAATGCGTCAAAGAAACTGTCGGAAGATTAAGGTGTCATGGCAACTGTCAGAGACGTACAGCGTCAAAGAAACTGTCGGAGGAGTAGATGAAGGTTAGACTGTCGTCAGAAGTTAAGGCCATGGCAATCGTAGCTGTGCTGCTGGCATCACTTCTTACATATGGTGTGTACAAACAGAATAAAGTGACAGTTCTTGAGTTTGGTATGTTTACCGGAAGTAACTGGGAAGTGGCCAATGCCAACAGTTTTATTATTATTGACGAGGCTATAAAACGATTTGAGGAAACTCATCCAAAAGTTAAAATTCATTATTATAGTGGAATCTTAAGGGAGGACTATTCTGAGTGGTTTTCAAGAAAGCTGCTGCAGGGCAAGGAACCGGATGTATTCATGGTTTTAGGAACTGACTTCAACCAGTATGCCTCAATGGGGGTGTTGAAGAATCTGAATTCTTTGATGGAACTGGATTCCTCCTTTGACAAGGACAAGTATTTTACAAGCTCTCTAAAGACTGGTCAGTATGGAAGCAATCAGTATGCACTTCCCTATGAGACGGTTCCTACGCTCATGTTTGTCAACAAGACACTTTTGAAAAAAGAAGGTATTGATATGCCCTCTGCAGACTGGACCTGGGATGACATGTATGACATCTGTGCCAAGGCTACAAAGGATTTGGACGGAGACGGCATGCCGGATCAGTTTGGATGCTATAACTATACCTGGAGAGACGCTGCCTGTGCCAGTGGTATTCAGCTTTTTTCAGAAAATGGGAGAAGCGCCAATATTGATGAGGAGGGAGTAGTAGAGTCTGTCAAATTTATCCGAAGGCTGAACAGTCTGAATCGTGATACCAAAATTACCAGGGAGCACTTCAATGGCGGTAGTGTTGCATTCATGCCCCTTACCTTTGCGGAGTACAGAACCTATAAGACTTTTCCCTATAAGATAAGAAAATATGCCAATTTCCAGTGGGACTGTCTGACAATGCCGGCAGGCTCCAATGGAGAGAATCTAAGCAGGGTTGACACTCTTCTGATGGGCATCAGCAACAAAACCAGAGAGGAGAAGTTGGCCTGGGAGTTCCTGAAGCTTTTGACCTATGATGAGGATATTCAGACTGACATATTCAGATATTCCCAGGGGGCATCGGTTCTGAAATCGGTGACAGGATCTGACACCATGGAGAATATTGTTCAGCAGGACATGGAGGAAGGCGATACAGTAATCAGTGCAGAACTTTTAAGCCGTGTAATTGAAGAAGGATATGTGGAGGCACAGTTTAGAAATATGAATCAGGCTATGGCACTGGCAGACAGTGGGATAGCGGACATTTTGGAAAATGAGACAACTATAGACAGTGGACTCAAGATTCTTAGCAGATCAATAGAAAACTATCTGGAACAGGATAATAGAAATTAGATATAATCAAGAATAAATAATCCTGAGGATTGTTAAATTATAAGGAGGAAAAATGAGATGAAGTATGATGTGGCAGCATTGGGGGAATTGTTAATTGACTTTACACCTCAGGCAAAAAGTGAAGCAGGTATGAATGTATTTGAACAGAACCCTGGTGGGGCTCCTGGTAATGCACTGGCTGCAGTAAACAAGCTGGGCGGCAAGACCGCTTTTATTGGAAAAGTGGGAAAAGATATGCACGGCGAGTTTATGGTAAAAACTCTTAAGGATGCAGGCATCGAGACAAAGGGCGTAATTGTGGATGACAGTGTATTTACCACTCTCGCATTTGTATCTCTGTCTGAAAGCGGAGAGAGAGAGTTCTCCTTTGCCAGAAAGCCAGGTGCTGATACCTGTCTTACCAAGGAAGAGGTAGATGTTGATATTATTAAGGACTCAGCTATTTTTCATGTGGGTTCACTGAGTCTTACAGACGAGCCTGTCAAGAGTGCTACTATTTTTGCACTGGAAGAGGCAAAAAAGGCTGGATGTATTATGTCATATGATCCCAACTACAGAGCAATGCTCTGGCCCTCCAAGGAGGCAGCAGTTGCCGGAATGAGAAGTGTAGTGGAATATATGGATGTAATGAAGATCTCAGATGAAGAAACCGCGCTGCTTACAGATATAGAGGATCCAAAAGGGGCAGCACAGGCTCTCCTTGACAAGGGATTGAAGATTGTTGCTGTAACACTTGGCAAGGATGGTGCTTACATTGCAACAAAAGAAGGCGGAGCTGTAGTTGCAGGATTTACCAGCAAGGTTGTAGATACAACAGGCGCAGGAGATTCCTTCTGGGGAGGTTTCCTGTCTCAGTTAATCAAGAGTGGCAAGAGACCTGAAGAGGTTACATTGGAAGAGGCAAAAACTTTTGCCAGATTTGGAAATGCAGTTGCAAGTCTCTGTGTTGAAAAACGTGGTGGAATCCCTGGAATGCCCACTATGGAGGAAGTTCAGAACAGACTGGCTCAGTAGTAGATTAAGCTAGTAGAAATTTATATTAAAAAATGCTATCATTAATAGATTAAGTGATAGCATTTTTTAGTGCCAAAATATATTAGCAGACAAGATAACGGATTGAGGAATTAAAAATGAGTAAAAAGATAATTGTTACCGGATGTAATGGCCAGTTGGGAAGAGCTATTAACAAGCTGATGGCTCCTAATACAGAATATGAACTGATTAATTCAGATGTGGATACTATTGATATTACCAATACAGCTCAGGTTATGGAACTGGCACGAACTGTAAAACCTTATGCAATCGTTAACTGTGCTGCTCATACAAAAGTAGACCTGTGTGAACAGGATAGGGATAATGCATTCAGAATCAATGTAATGGGACCAAAAAATCTGGCTGTAGCTGCTAATGAAGTTGGTGCAAAGATGGTACAGATATCTACAGATTATGTTTTCTCAGGAGAGGCAAATCATCCTTACAGGGAATTTGACGAGGTTCATCCCATGAGTGTATATGGATGGACAAAGCTGGAGGGTGAGAGAGCCGTTAAGGATTTTTCAAATAGATATTTTATCCTAAGAACAGCCTGGTTATATGGCGAGGGTAATAATTTTGCAAAGACCATGTTAAGACTGGCAGAGACCAGAGATAAGATAAGGGTTGTTAAGGATCAGTTTGGTACACCTACCAGTGCTGACGAGCTGGCCAGAGCTATTGCATATCTGGTTGAGACAGATAACTATGGAACATTCCATGCTACCTGTGAGGGTGAATGCAGCTGGGCAGAGTTTGCCAAGGAAATATTCAGAGTAAAAGAAAAGAATGTTACTGTTGAGGCAGTAATGACAGAAGAATATATGAAGGATGTACCAGCTCAGGCTCATCGTCCTATGTATTCTGTACTGGAAAACTATATGTTTGAGCAGACAACTGATTTCAGATTCCTGCCATGGGAAGAGGCTTTTGCACAGTATGCGAAGACAATATAAATCCATTGTTGGAATTCTGTTGTTGCTTTCAATGACTCTGACCGGATGCAGCCAGAGTCTGTGGGATGTGCCCTCCATGATTGGAGAAAATTACAGGCAAAAAGATCCCGAGACAATGGAAGTGACTTATGAGGTTCCAGAGATTAAACCCAGTATATTTGTTAATCTCATGGGCTATGATGCCGCATACGAGAAAAAAGCAGTATTGTCAGCAGAAGTTTTGCCTGAGGAGGTTTCACTTATCGGCCCTGATGGTGAGATTAGTACTATTACAGTATCTGATCATAGAGAAGAAACGGGAAAAGATCTGGCCTATGTGGATTTTTCTGACATAAAAAAACCGGGCGAATACTATATTAAGGCAGGATCACTGGGAGAATCCTATCATTTTGAAATCAAAGGAAGCCTGTATAAGGAAAGAGTAATTGAGCTGTGTACCGGCTGTGAAAGTCTGTGCCCGGAAGCAGCCTACGTAATGCTGGAGATATATGAGCTGTTTCCTGAAATATGCGGGGATGACTGGGGATTACCCTATAGCAACAATGATATTCCTGATATTATTGAAATAGTAGGCAAATACATCGGCAGGACTACTGGGGAAAATGGACCTGAGTGGGCGGCACTTCTTGCTAAGTATGCATACCTGTATTCCGAGTATGAAACCGGACTGAATTCAGAAAGTGCCAACAAGGCTAAATCAGCCGTAACCAGAGTTGAAAATCTTGGTGAGAGTAATCAGTGGTATGGAGCTCTTCATGCAGAGAATTACAGATTATCTGGAAAAGCAGAAGAAGGAAGTGTCCTGACAAAGTACTATGGTGAGCTGGTGGAAAAGCCGGAGGAATTCAATATCTGTGATTTCTATGGTGCGCTTGCTCTGATGAGTACACAAAATGAGGTTAATCTCAAGGTATGCGGACAGATTATGAAGAAGCTGACCCGCATGTCTGAGGACATTCTTAGAGAATATAAAGAAAGCATTCTTCAGAATGAACCTGATGAAGCCATGTTGGACGAGACGATGAAGGATTGCATGATACTATCAACAGTTAATCACATCCTGCCCGCGTATGAATATGGAAAGGTAATTGATAGGCAATATAATATTATATGTGGAATGAATTCTTCCCATATAAAAGTTGATACATCAAATTCACTAAAGGCAGCTGGTATGGCATATATTATGGCCCAGATGGCAACAACAGATATTAATGTTCAGGATATCTATGAAAATGAAAATTAGTTCTGTGTAGTGTGAAATGGAGAAAATTATGAAAATTGTAGTTCTTGCAGGTGGAAACAGTACAGAGAGATATGTATCTCTCACATCCGGGAAACAGGTATATGATGCTCTGAAGGAAAATAACCATGATGTAATATTGCTGGATGTATATCTGGGATACACAGGTGAAATATCAGATAAACTCTTTGAGGAAAAGAGAAATTGTATGGCCGAGCATACTCTGGATACCAGCCATAATCCGGATTTGGAAGAGATTAAGAAAATGAGAGATTCTTCAGTAAGAGGATTTTTCGGACCAGGTGTAATAGAACTTTGTAAGATGGCTGATATTGTTTTCCTGGGACTCCACGGTGCCAATGGAGAAGATGGTAAGCTTCAGGCAGCTTTTGACCTGCTGGATATTAAATATACAGGCGCAGATTCTGTCAGCAGTATGCTTAGCATGGACAAGAATCTGACCAAGCAGATGTTTATTCATCACAATATTCCTACACCCAGGTCCTATGTACTATATAAAAACAAACCCTTTAACCAGAAGCCTGTAAAGTTTCCTGTTGTTGTAAAGGTTACAAATGGCGGATCCAGTGTAGGCGTGTATATTTGTAATAATGATGAAGAATTTGATAAGGCTAAGGCCGAAGGGTTCAAGTTCGATGATGTACTGCTGGTAGAAGAGTACATTAAAGGAAGAGAATTTACCTGTGCGGTTATTGAAGGAAGGGCACTTCCTATTGTAGAGATTGCGCCGGTTGAAGGCTTTTATGATTATAAAAATAAATATGTGGCAGGGGCAACTGTTGAGACCTGTCCGGCACAGATTCCCAAGAGTCTGACCAAAGCAATTCAGCAGACAGCTGAGGATGTATTCTCAGTATTAAAGCTTTCAGCCTATGCCAGAATGGATTTTATGGTAGACGAGAATGGAAAACACTATTGTCTGGAGGCCAATACTCTTCCAGGTATGACTCCAACCTCCCTGCTTCCACAGGAAGCTAAGGCAGAGGGTATCGAGTTTGCCCAGTTATGTGAAAAAATTGTAGAAGTATCAATGAGAAAGTATAAATGAAAAATCTAACTATAGAAAATATTGTAAAAAGTGTTGGGGGAGAATACAGAGGCAGCAGGGAACTTTTGACCAGAGAGGTTGAAGGCGTTGTACTTGACTCAAGAAAGATTGAGCCAGGCTATTGCTTTGTGGCCACAAAAGGGGAAAGAGTTGATGGACACAGCTTTATTGGGCAGGTCATTGAAAAGGGCTGTATTGCCGTGATTTGTGAAGATCTGCCTGAAGACTGTGACAGCAATCCACTATATTCAAAGGCTGTGCTGATTCAGGTAAATGACAGCTTTGAAGCACTGAAAAAGACTGCTGAATTCTACAGAATGCAGTTGGATATTCCAATTATTGGAATCACAGGAAGCGTAGGAAAGACCAGCACTAAGGAATATATTGCAGGAACGCTTGGAGCTAAATTTAAAGTGCTCAAGACTCAGGGAAATTTCAATAATGAAATTGGGGTGCCCCTCACAATATTAAGTATACGTGACGAGCATGAAATCGCTGTAATTGAGATGGGAATTAATCACTTTGGTGAGATGAACAGGCTAAGCCGGATAGTTAAGCCCAATGCTGTAGTTATGACTAATATTGGGGAGTGCCATCTTGAATTTCTGGGTTCCCTGGAAGGGGTTTTGCAGGCCAAGAGTGAAATATTTGATTTTATCAGCGAGGATGGAGATACCTTTGTAAATGGTGATGATGCTTTGCTTAGAACCATAGAAAAAGTAAGGCACAAGGTACCCGTAACCTTTGGTCTGGATACAAGAAATACCTACTATGCAAAAGATGTTACAGACAGGGGACTGGGTGGAAGCAAAGCTACCTTTGTACTTCCAGATAAAACAGAACTGGAAGTCAGCGTTAATCAGCCAGGCGACCATAATGTTAGAAACGCTCTTGTTGGATGCGCTGTTGCAAAACGCTTTGGACTGTCTGACGAAGAGATAGTTAGAGGTATAGCTTCAGTCAAGCCAGTTAATGGACGCAGTAATATTATAGAAAAAAGTGAAATCACCATAATCGATGACTGCTACAATGCTAATCCTGTCTCAGTAAGGGCGGCCCTTGATTTGCTAAGCCTGGCTCAGGGAAGAAAGATTGCCATTCTGGGAGATATGTTTGAGTTAGGAAAGGACGAGAATATTCTTCACGAAGAGATAGGCAAGTATGCAATCAGAAAAAATATAGAAAATTTGATATGCATTGGTGAATTGTCCAAGAAAATGTATAAGGCAGCCTGCAGTGAGAAAATCAGGCAGATGAGCAATACACATGTGCAGTATTATGAGACCGTTGACGGTATGCTTAAGGAAATGCTTACTAATGGCAGAGCAGGGGTTCCTATTACAGTTCTTGTGAAGGCATCCCATGGAATGAACTTTTCCAAGATTGTAGATACTTTGTGTTTCCAGGCTGATAAGCATCAGACCTATAGAGCATTTTACGAATAGAAGTATAATGGGTAAAAAATAAGGAGCTATAACAGCTCCTTATTTTCAATATACATTTTTTCGATTATACTTCTTACATAAGCGCCGATGAATTTTTTGTCATCCCCTTCAAGCTTATCAGGATAGATGGGTTTACCGTACTGAATGATTACATCAGCTGGTTTTATCCAGGGCAGGTGATCCTCCCAAATATTTGAGGCGCCTGTTATGGCGATTGGAATAATTGGGCACTTGGATTTCTCTGAAAGCTTAAAGCTTCCTTCCTTGAAGGGAAGTAACTCGTCTGGATGAGGGTTTCTGGTGCCTTCAGGGAAAATTGCTATAGAAGAAGTGCCCGACTTAATCTGTTCAATTCCTGACAGAATGGTCTTGAACCCCTGACGGACATCATTGCGGTCTAAAAACAGACAGTGCAAGAGTCTCATCCAGGTTGACAGCAGAGGAACCTTAGCCATATTAATCTTGGCAATATATCCTGTAGGATTGGGAACCATTTTATAGGTAAATACTATATCGAAGTAGCTCTGATGATTACCTATATACAAAACAGTCTGATCCTTGGGAACATTTTCAAGACCAATATATTTTATCCTGGCACCGGTCAGAAAGGTTATTACATTAAAGGCAAACTGGACTACGTTAAGAGCCAGACGGTCGCGGAGCTTGGGCCACTTTTTTCCAATAAGCCAGGTTACAAATACAAACGGAATAGTAACTATAAGAAAAATCACTAAAAACAACAGAATTAATACTAGTCGAATCATATATACCTCATTTCTGCAAACATACTAATCGATTTTACTATAAGGAGACCAAATGAGCAAGAAAAAGGAAGCATGTAACGTAATTGAACAAAGAAATATTGGACCTGGAATATTTGATATGTGGATTTCCACACAAATTGCAAAAGAAGCTGTGCCAGGGCAGTTTGTCATGGTCTATCCATCAGATAAAAGCACTATACTTCCTAGACCGATTAGTATTTGCGAAGCTGATAAAGCTAATGGAAAGCTTAGACTGGTCTACAGAGTAGCTGGAAAAGGAACTACTGAATTCTCTACTCTTAAGGCGGGCGATACTATTGAGCTGATGGGTCCTATTGGAAACGGATTCCCGGTAGAAGCAGGCGAAGGCAGGAAAGTACTCTTGTTGGGTGGAGGAATAGGTGTACCACCCATGGTTGAACTGGCTAAAAGAATAAAATCAGTGGCCGCAGAATCTACTGTGGCAGCAGGCTACAGAGATGGAAATCTGTTTTTGAAGGATAGTCTAAAGGAGCACGCCATATTCGTAGCTGCCTGTGAGGATGGCAGTGCCGGAGTAAAAGGAAATGTACTGGACGCAGTAAAGCAGATGGATATTCAGGCAGACGTGATATATGCCTGTGGTCCAATGCCAATGCTTAGAGCGATAAAAGCTTATGCTAAGGAAAATGGAATCCGGGCTTATATTTCCCTGGAGGAGAGAATGGCCTGTGGCGTAGGTGCCTGCCTGGGATGTGTCTGCAAGACAACTAAGGAAGACCATCATTCTCATGTAAATAATGCCAGAGTGTGCACAGAAGGACCAGTATTTGATGCAGAGGATGTTGAGATATAGTTATGAATAGGAAAAAATTGGTTGATGCCTTTAATAATTACACAAAGGCCTACAATCCTGAAGAGACAAAAATTAAGCTTAAATACGAACATACTTTTTTCGTGGCGCAGATTAGTGATCTGATTACAGAAAACCTGCAGCTGTCTAAGGAGGACAGGGACCTGGCTTGGGCTATAGGCATGCTCCATGATATTGGACGATTTGAACAGGTGAAGAGATTCGGTACCTATAAGGATTCCATAAGTGTGGATCATGCAGCCTTTGGCGCTGACCTGCTATTTAAGGACAATCTGATTGAGAAGTTCCTGGATAAATCTGACTGTACAGATGAAACCCAGTATGAGGAATATCTGCACCTAATAGAGATATCCATAAGAAACCATAATATACATCATCTGCCTGAGGAGCTTGGCGAAAGAGAGAGACTTTTTTCTCAGATAATCAGAGACGCAGACAAGGTGGATATTATGCGTGCCAATGTGGAATTTCCACTTGAAGAAATATGTAATGTCACCAGTGAGGAGTTGTATTCAGCAGGGGTATGTGACGAGACCATGGAGGCATTTCTCAAGCATGAGACAATACTCAGATCAAAGAATATGGGTGTGGCTGATGGAATAATGAATCAGATAGCATTTATCTTTGCGCTGTATTATCCAATCAGCCTGTCACTTATGGTTGAAAGAGGGCATATATTTAAGCTGGTTCAGTTTCACTCACAAAACCCTGAAGCAGAAGAAAAATTTGACAGAGCCAGAGCTGAGGTTAAGAGATATCTGACTGAAGCAGGATATGATGTGAAAGATAAAATCTAGGGATGAATTTGGGTATTATACAAGTAACCTGATGGATGACCGTGGGGGCATGTAAGCATGGGCTATGATAATCGAACATTTGAAGAAAAGTATATAAGAGAGCATGGGGCCGGAGGTAAAAAAGCAACTGAGTATGAATGTGGTGTATTGTCACGTATAGCCAGAGGTGACAGAAGAAGATCTACAGTATATCTCTGGGAAATGGAAGGGAGCCTGGAGTTGTCAGAGTATGTTGCCAACTATAAAGCTCTGATGGGGAAATTTCCAGAATTCATTACTACATATTACAAAGGGACTGAATCTTATATGAAAGTTGTTGAACAGGGTGAGGTATCTCCCTTTCCAATTTATGACGTTAGTCCTTTGCCACGGAATAAAATGGATAGCCTGATAAATAATGTGCTGGCAGCAGAATGCAGGCGAATATATGATCCAACGGAAGATAAACCCATTAGAATACAATGTTTTTCTAAGGGAAAAGATAGTATCTATGTAGTTTTTTCAATATATCCATATTTTAATTATTCAATAACGGTAAGAGAACTAAGAAATTCAATATTTAGAAAAACTGTTATGCTTTCTGAAAAAACAATGGATGCAACAGTTGACAATATTGAAAACCTTAATAATGAGATGATGAATCGCTGCAGAAAGCACTGGAGGCAGGAGCTTAGTGAGCCTTGCGGAAAACTTGTTTTTCCAAAGCAGAAGGATGCGCCAAGAACCAGGTTATCCATTAATACCAAGGCAATCATTTTAGAACCCGAGCTAAATGAGCAATTAATTAATTATAGCAGCCAAGTGGGAGTGGAAAGGCAGTATCTGATTTTTTCTGTACTGGCAGATATTCTTGGAGAATATAATAAAGAAAAAAATCCGATTTTTGCAGTGATTTTGCAGGGTGAGGGCACCAATGTAGCACCTGTCAAGGTGAAGCGAACCCTTAGCCTTATAGAGCGATACCAGGACGTCAAGAGGCAGATGGAGGAGTTTGTCAGGTTCAGTAGCTGTACCACAAAAAACATCTGTGATTGGGTAGGAATAAAGGAACATAATTTTTTCGATATAGTTTTTAGTGTGAATGCTGCATCTGCTAAGAGTAGTTTCATGGGGAACTGTGTTAAGGTGGGATTTGATACAGAGCCAGCCATGGAAATAGATGTGGATGTTCAAAATAATGACACAGTGGTGTCCTTTAAATATAAGACTGAATTACTGGATACAGAGGATCTGGAGGTATTCTGTGATACCTTTGTAAAAATATTGGGAGAAAATTTAAAAAGGAAAGAAAACAAGGAATTTAGCTGGAAGGATTATGTGGCCAAAGCTGCTACAGCAGAAGAAAAATATAAAAAAGTCGAGGAAGCAAAAAAAGCCCTGGCATTTATGAAGGCTGGCCTGACTATTGAAAAACAGTCTGAGAATGTTATCCCATATCTGTCTAGTGTTGTAACAAGAATTTATTCCGAGGGAGATACAATTGTTAGCTCTGGAATAAATAAAAATGCAATTGGAATAATAGAGTCTGGTAATGTAGAGGAAATAGCTACTGACTCAAATGGTATGGTAAAGCCGCTGGCAGTATACAAAAGTGGACACATGGTTGGAGTTGATTCTCTGTGTGGGAAAAAGCCAGAATTTGCCTGTGTGGCAGTCAGTGATGAGGTCAGAGTATACTGGATTCAGGCTGATGTACTGAAAGAATATATCGAGACGTGCCCTCAACTGTGGATGAGCCTGCTAAATGTAATATTGTCAGAGACAGACAGATTTAAAAAATTGTGGACTCTGCAATAGACTATTTTTTACGAAAATTTTATGAAAAGCAGTTGACTTGCGAAAGTAGTGAGGTTAATATATGTGCAAATTTTCACATATCAGACTAAACTATATTTTAGAAGAAACGGAAATATATGAAGATAGAATTAGTTAATGACAATCAGATAAGGTGCATCCTTACAAAAGAGGACCTGGCGGATAGGCAGTTGAAGCTTTCTGAACTTGCTTATGGAAGCGAGAAGGCGAAAGAACTGTTTAGGGATATGATGCTGCAGGCCAACTTTGAGTTTGGATTTGAAGCCAATGATATTCCTCTTATGATAGAAGCAATTCCTGTCAGCTCAGAGAGCATCATTCTGGTGGTAACCAAGGTTGAAGATCCGGAAGAGCTTGATACCAGATTTGCTAACTTCGCTCCTGGCATTCAGGGGGGCGGTGTTCAGACAGAGGATAGTTCTGAGAACACCAAATCCCTTACTGAAGGGGCAGCTGATGTGCTGGACATCCTTAAGAAATTAAGGGAAAAGGCTATTGATGCTGTCAAGGCAAGTAAGGAAGCTGCTAAGGAAGCAAAGGATAAAGCTGGTATGATTCAGGATGGAGATTCCTCTGACAGCGAGGAGGATGGCGCTTCTGATAAAAAAGATGCTGAAGCTGAGAATTATGTCAGAATATTCTCCTTTGATCATCTGGATGATGTAATCAGATTTGCTCATATCCTGAAGGGGGCCTATGATGGTGTTAATTCCCTGTACAAGATGGATATTGAGAAGAGATATTATCTGGAGATTTCCAACAGCGAGCAGTCACCTGAGATAATTAATAAGATGTGCAATATAGCATCTGAATACGGATACGCTGAGAGCTATTCTGCAGGAAGTCAGGCATATCTGGCTGAACACTGTGAGATGATTATTAAAGACAAAGCTCTGCAGGTTATGGCTGATGTGTAGTCATTTATAACAAAATAGAATGATTTATTTGAAGACAGTTTCGTTTTGAGACTGTCTTCTTTTATTTTTTTTTAATATTTTTTAGACTTATTTAAAGTTCATTTCTGTTGACATGGATAATATGACGTGATAATTTATGTTCAGACAATGTTAGCACTCAAATGAGTCGAGTGCTAATAAGGTGAGGCGGCATGGCAGAGATTTTGGACGAGAGAAAACTGAAGATACTCCAAACTATAGTTAAGAACTATCTGGAGACTGGTGAACCAGTAGGCAGTCGAACCATTTCCAAGAACACAGATTTGAATCTGAGTTCAGCTACTATTAGAAATGAAATGGCTGATCTTGAGGAAATGGGACTTATCACCCAGCTCCACACCTCATCTGGACGTATTCCTTCTGATAAGGGCTACAGACTATATGTGGACCATATGATGGAGGAAAAGGAAAAAGAAGTCAGACAGATGCAGGAAGTACTTCTTGAAAAAGAAGAAAAGATGGAGCAGCTGCTAAAGCAGGTGGCTAAGGTTCTTGCAGTCAATACAAATTACGCAACAATGATTACGGCACCCTCCAGCAAGGCCAACAAGCTAAAGTTCATTCAGCTGTCTAGAGTTGATTCCGAACATATCCTTGCAGTAATAGTGGTAGAGGGCAATGTAATAAAGAATACCATGCTTAATGTAAGCGATGATCTCGATAACGAGACAATGCTTAAGTTAAATATTCTGCTTAATACACATTTGAATGGTTTGTCAGTGGAAGAGATTAATCTGGCGCTGATAACCGATTTAAAGAGACAGGCTGGAATTCATTCAGATATTGTAAGTGAGGTCGTTGATGCAGTTGCTGAAGCCATAGTAGCTGACGAAGAGCTGGAGATATATACCAGCGGAACCAATAATATCTTTAAATATCCTGAGCTGTCAGACAATCAGAGGGCAAGTGATATTATCAATACCTTTGAAGAAAAGCAGATGCTTACAGAACTGATTACCAAATCCATGGACGATGAGGAAGAAAGAGGCATTCAGGTCTACATCGGTGAAGAGACACCGGTTTCTTCAATGAAAAACTGTAGTGTCGTAACCGCTTCCTACGAGCTGGGGGATGGAATGAGAGGCACCATTGGAATTGTAGGTCCCAAGCGAATGGATTATGAGAGAGTTGTAGATACATTAAAGACTCTTACCAGTCAGCTTGATAAATTATATAAAAAACAATAGTCAGAAAGGAAATATAGATGGCAAATACAGAGGAAATCCTCAAAGAAGAGGAAACAGTTAAGGAAGAAACTTCCGAAGAGTGCGCGGGCTGTGAGGCAGAAACTTCCAGCGAAGAAGCGGAGACTTTGGAAAAAGATAATAAGAAGGAAAGTAAGCTTCTTAAGAAAAAAGATAAGAACAAGGACAAAGAAAAAATAGCCGAGCTTGAGGACAAGGTTTTACGTCAGATGGCTGAGTTCGAGAATTTCAGAAAACGTACTGAAAAAGAAAAGAGCGCCATGTTTGAAGTTGGAGCCAAGAGTGTAATAGAGGCAATGCTTCCAGTGGTAGACAACTTTGAGAGAGGTCTTGCCGGTGCGCCTGAAGGAGATGCATTTGCTGAAGGAATGCAGATGATTTACAAGCAGCTCATGGGCGAAATGGACAAACTTGGAGTTAAACCTATCGAAGCTCTTGGATGTGAGTTTAATCCGGATTTCCATAATGCGGTAATGCAGGTGGCCAGCGAGGAATATGAATCTGGTTTTGTGGCACAGGAATTGCAAAAGGGTTATACCTACCGCGATGCAGTGGTAAGACACAGTATGGTGGCAGTTGTTGAATAAATAGTAAAGTATTGATAACAATATCAGGAGGAAATAAAGATGAGCAAAATTATCGGTATCGACTTAGGTACAACAAATAGCTGCGTAGCAGTTATGGAAGGTGGACAGCCCACCGTTATAGCTAATACTGAAGGCGCCAGAACAACACCCTCAGTTGTAGCTTTTACCAAGACAGGTGAGAGACTTGTTGGTGAACCTGCAAAGCGTCAGGCAGTTACAAATGCAGAAAAGACTATCTCTTCAATCAAGAGAGATATGGGTACAGATCATGGCAGAACAATTGATGATAAGAAATACTCTCCTCAGCAGATTTCTGCAATGATTCTTCAGAAGCTTAAGGCAGACGCAGAGAGCTATCTTGGCGAAACTGTAACACAGGCAGTTATTACTGTTCCTGCATACTTCAACGATGCTCAGAGACAGGCTACCAAGGATGCTGGAAAGATTGCAGGTCTTCAGGTTGAACGTATCATCAATGAGCCTACAGCAGCAGCTCTTGCTTATGGTCTTGACAATGAGAAAGAGCAGAAGATTATGGTATACGATTTAGGTGGTGGTACATTCGACGTATCAGTTATCGAAATCGGTGATGGTGTTATCGAAGTTCTTGCAACAAATGGTAACAACAGACTTGGTGGTGACGACTTTGATCAGAAGATTACTGATTATATGTTAGCTGAGTTCAAGAAAAATGAAGGCATCGATCTTTCAACAGACAAGATGGCTCTTCAGAGACTTAAGGAAGCAGCTGAGAAGGCTAAAAAAGAGCTTTCAAGTGCTACAACAACTAACATTAACCTTCCTTTCATCACAGCAACAGCTGAGGGACCTAAGCACTTTGATATGAACCTTACAAGAGCTAAGTTTGATGAGCTGACTCATGATCTGGTAGAGGCAACAGCAGTGCCAGTTCAGAATGCATTAAAGGATGCTGGTATTACAGCTGCAGAGCTTGGCAAGGTATTACTTGTTGGTGGTTCAACAAGAATCCCTGCTGTACAGGACAAGGTAAAACAGCTTACAGGACACGATCCTTCCAAGACACTTAATCCTGATGAGTGCGTAGCTATCGGCGCTTCTATCCAGGGTGGTAAGCTTGCAGGTGAAGCAGGAACAGGAGATATCCTCCTCCTTGACGTAACACCTCTTACACTTTCAATTGAAACAATGGGTGGTGTAGCTACACACCTCATTGAGAGAAATACAACTATTCCTACCAAGAAGAGCCAGGTATTCTCAACTGCTGCTGACAATCAGACAGCTGTAGATATTAATGTAGTACAGGGCGAAAGACAGTTTGCAAAGGATAACAAATCTCTTGGACAGTTCAGATTGGATGGAATTCCTCCAGCACCAAGAGGAATCCCTCAGATCGAAGTTACATTTGATATCGATGCAAATGGTATTGTTAATGTATCTGCCAAGGATCTGGGAACTGGTAAGGAACAGCACATTACAATTACTTCAGGCTCTAACATGTCTGATGAAGATATTGATAAGGCAGTTAGAGAAGCTGCTGAGTACGAAGCTCAGGATAAGAAGAGAAAAGAAGCTATCGATGCAAGAAACGATGCAGACAGCTTTGTATTCCAGACAGAAAAGGCTCTTAATGATGTAGGCGATAAGCTTGCAGACAGTGACAAGACTGCAGTTACAGCAGATCTTGAAGCTCTTAAGAAACTTCTTGAGGACACAAAGGATCAGGAACTTTCAGAGTCACAGGTTGCAGATATCAAGGCAGCTCAGGAAAAACTTATGGCAAGCGCACAGCAGCTCTTTACCAAGGTTTATGAGCAGGCTCAGGCAGCACAGGGTGCAGCTGGCCCAGACATGGGAGCAGGCGCAGGTCCTGATATGAGCCAGGCTAATGATGCAGGCGATGATGTGGTAGACGGAGATTTCAGAGAAGTATAATTTAATTGAAATTATAGAATTAGTGAATCGGGCATCGGGCAGTATGACTGTCCGATGCATTCTACTATTCTGTAGATACTTTTCAAAACTAAGGTGATATATATGGCAGAACAAAAACGTGATTACTATGAGGTTCTGGGTGTAGATAAGAATGCTGACGAAGCTGCAATTAAAAAAGCTTACCGTGTTCTTGCAAAAAAATACCATCCAGATATGAACCCGGGTGATGCGGAAGCAGAGAAAAAATTTAAAGAGGCGTCTGAAGCATATGCAGTACTTTCAGATGCGGAAAAGAGACACCAGTATGACCAGTTCGGACATGCAGCCTTTGAAAATGGCGGTGGTCCTGGCGGATTTGGCGGCTTTGATTTTAATGGCGCAGACTTTGGTGATATTTTTGGTGATATCTTTGGTGATTTGTTTGGCGGCGGAAGCAGACGTAGCGGCAGAAGTTCTGGCCCCATGCGAGGAGCTAATGTAAGAACCAGCGTTAGAATAGATTTTAGCGAAGCTGTATTTGGCTGTGAAAAAGAACTGGATCTGACACTGAAGGAGCCATGTGGAAAGTGTAAAGGATCAGGTGCAAAGCCTGGTACAACACCCAAGTCATGTCCTAAATGTGGAGGTAAGGGCCAGGTTGTGTTTACCTCACAGTCATTCTTTGGTACAGTAAGAAATGTTCAGGCATGTCCTGACTGTCAGGGAACCGGACAGATTATTGAGGACAAGTGTCCAGACTGTCATGGAGCCGGTTTTATCCCTATGCGAAAGAAAATCCAGGTATCGATTCCTGCCGGTATTGATAATGGACAGAGCGTAAGAATACGTGAAAAGGGTGAGCCAGGTACTCTGGGTGGACCAAGAGGAGACCTGCTGGTAGAAGTTATTGTTCAGCGTCATCCTATCTTCCAGAGACAGGATGTAAGCATCTTTTCTACAGTTCCTGTTTCCTACGCAGTTGCAGCACTGGGTGGTGAGATTGTAGTTGATACAGTTGATGGCAAGGTTATCTATGAGGTTAAGCCAGGTACCCAGACTGATACAAGAGTAAGACTCAAGGGCAAGGGCGTACCTTCTCTTAGAAATAAGGAAATCAGAGGTGACCACTATGTAACTCTGGTGGTTCAGACACCTGAGCATCTGAGCAACGAGGCAAAAGAACTTTTGAAGAAATTTGACGAGCTTACTGGAAACTCACTTCATGCAGCTGAAAAAGCTGAAGAGGAGAAGAAGCAGGAAGGCGAAAAAGGCAAAAAGAAAAAAGGTTTTTTTAACAAATAAAAATAGTACGGATAAGTAATGGACGACAATAAAAAGACACCCGATCAGGACTTTAGGGAGGTTACTCCCGAAAGCCCTGATTCTGTAGCCGATACAGAAATCGAGAATATTGAAACAACTAAGACACCTGCTGACGAAAAAGATAATGAGTATGAGCAGGTGTGTTTTGTATGCAGAAGACCAGAATCCAAGGCTGGCAAAATGTTTAAGCTGCCCAACAACATTACGGTATGTAATGACTGTATGCAAAAAACAATGGATACTGTTTCAAATTTTGACTATCAGGGCATGTTGAATAATAATAACCTGCTGGATAGTCTTAAGAATGTAAGCTTTATCAATCTGTCTGACCTGCAGGGTACTGGCGGTATTCCCTTCAAACAGAGAATAAAGAAAAAGGCAGAGAAATCTGACAAGGCGGATACCAAACCTGAGCTGGATATCAGAAAGCTTCCACCACCTCACAAAATCAAGGCAAATCTTGACGAATATGTAGTGGGTCAGGATTATGCGAAAAAATGTATTTCTGTAGCGGTATATAACCACTATAAGAGAGTTGCTACAGGTACCATGGATGAGATAGAGATTGAGAAATCCAATATGCTCATGCTGGGTCCCACTGGTAGTGGAAAGACCTATCTGGTTAAGACACTGGCCAGACTATTGGATGTACCTCTGGCAATATGTGATGCCACATCTCTGACGGAAGCCGGATATATTGGTGATGATATTGAGAGCGTTGTATCTAAGCTTTTGGCAGCAGCAGATAATGACACTGAAAAGGCAGAACAGGGTATCATATTTATTGATGAAATAGATAAGCTGGCGAAAAAGCCCAATTCAAACCATCGTGATGTAAGTGGTGAGTCGGTACAGCAGGGATTACTTAGAATGTTGGAGGGTGCCGAAGTTGAGGTGCCTGTTGGCAGCAACTCCAAGAATGCCATGGTTCCGCTTACAACCGTTAATACTAAAAATATCCTGTTTATCTGTGGTGGGGCCTTCCCTGATCTGGAGGATATCATCAAGCAGCGCCTGAGCAGGAATACAGCAATAGGCTTCAATGCAACCCTTAAGGATGAATTTGACAAGGACAGAAACATTCTGAAAAAGGTAACCGTTGAGGACCTGAAAAAATATGGAATGATTCCGGAATTTTTAGGAAGACTTCCTGTAATATATACTTTGGATGGGCTGAATGAAGAAATGCTTGTTAAGATTTTGAAAGAGCCTAAGAATGCAATCTTAAAACAGTATGCCAAACTCCTTGAACTTGACGAAGTAAAGCTAGAGTTCACCGATGAAGCCCTAAGTGCCATTGCAAAAAAAGCAATGGAAAGGGATACCGGTGCCAGAGCTCTACGTGCCATTATTGAGGAATTTATGCTGGATATAATGTATGAAATTCCTAAGGATGATAATATTGGAAGAGTTACAATTACAGGAGACTATATTAATGGAACAGGTGGCCCGGTAATTGATATCAGACACAATGGGGCAACTCTTGAAGACTATGAAAGTTAGTGCGAAAGCTAGAGTAAATGCCAGAGTGAATACTAGTGTGAAAGCGTTGACAGGGAAATGCTATGAAGATTTCAACAAAAGGTAGATATGCCGTCAGATTAATGATTGATATGGCAACCAATGATGGAGCTGAGCCAGTGAAGGTTAAGGACATTGCTGCCAGGCAGGGCTTGTCAGAAAAATACCTTGAACAGATAATTTCTGCGCTGAATAAGGGTGGAATTGTAAAGAGTATCCGAGGCGCAGGCGGAGGTTATCAGATGGCACGTCCTGCAACAGACATAACAGTAGGTGAGGTTCTTAGAATAACAGAAGGCTCCCTGAGTCCCGTGGCCTGTATGGACCAGGAGCTGGAAGCCTGCAATCGATGTGACACCTGCGAGTCTTTAGGTGTATGGAAAGATCTGGCAGATGCAATCAATAATGTAGTTGATAATGTTACAATTGCCGACCTGGTGGAAAAACAGACCAGGGAATCGGATGAGTGTAAGGCATAATATCAGTATTGATATTGCTATTAAAATTAATATTAATATAATTCCCTGATATTAGTAATCTCATTGTCTGTGACGGAAAATGAAAATATTCCAGGCGCAGTCCGGTGATTAGCTAAATAATAGGTACCATCTATTTCAGTGATGTAATAGGGGGTGCCTTTTTTATTTGTAAAGAGACTATACACTTCCTGGTAGTTTTCCTCCCACAAATCAGTAAGCTCTTTTACCCTTATCATGGTAGCATAATCCTGATTGCCAGATTTGTCTGTGGAGATGGTGATGTAGAAGTAATCCTGAATCTTAGTTATCTGAACCATTCCGACAAACTGGTTGGGTACAGGAAAACGTTCTTTGATCTCAAAGGTATGCTTGTCAAGTCTCAGCACAAAAGCATTGCCGGATACCAGATATAAATCATCGCCTATTATGGTGAAGGAACGTACATATACATCCTTTAATTCCGGTACAGTTCTGATCTCTGACAGAAATACATCTGATGAATCCTTGTGGCGCCTGAAGATATACATTTCACCTGTCATGGAGGAAAGGGTGTAGAAGGCCTTGTCATCGGTATCGTATATTACGTAATGTGGTCTGTCACCAATTTCTTCAAAGGTCTGGGTATGAGTAAAGGAATCCTCTTTTTTTTCAAAAACCAGAATTTCGTTGTCGTCTGTATTATCTAACAGGTATACCTGTCCGTCGCCGGCAATGGTATGAGGCTTGTTGAGCAGACTGGTAACCACTGACCACTTCTCTACTGGAAGGGACAGGTCTCTGGTAGTCAGGAGCTGATTGTTGTAGCAGTCCACGATAAAATAGTCATCCCCAATTTTATTGAACTGGGTGGGAACTGAAAGCTCTGTAAAACTATTCTCATCAGGGAATCCGTCAGTGATACTTGGAAGCTCTCCATCGTAGGAGGTGGTATGGGCTGATTCCTGTATTATCTCGTATTCAGGCTCTTTTTTCCTATTGTTGCTAAATATCACTAAAAAAATAAAAAAGAGAATAATGAAGACAAAATAATCTGAATGATGTTCTTTGGGCTCTTTATTAAATAATTGATTTAAGCGTATCATTAATATTCATCCAAAAATGCAGAAATAACAAACAGGGGAGCACACAAAATAAAACCATAGCCATACCTGAATTCACAGGCAACAGGTACCGCTAACAAAAGTGTCAGTAACAATAATATAGAAGGAACAAAGGCGATACAAAGCCCTTTGTTTTCTCCACATATTAGTTTTGTAAAGAGAATCAGCATTGCCCATACAAAAGCTCCGATACTCCAAAACATTCCATATACAGGGAATAATACTGGTAGCTTTAGTAACAGCTCCTGCAGCTTAATTACTGCTGGGCCGGAAACTACTGGCTTTGCTGTCAGCCCGTAAGAGTTGGGGATGATTCCAGTATCACAGGCAATGGGATTTTCACATTCAATATCAGGATACCAGTAACCATTAGTGGCATCCATCCAGCCTACAGCATATAATAGCGGGTGCTTCAAACCACTTGAAATCCATAACCTTAACAGGTCAGACTTGTGGTTCTCAATATACTCCTCATTTCCCATATGCATCAGTGCTTTCATGTTGTCAGACACAGATGGGTAGTAGTAGTCAGGGATTTTTTCAGTATCTATAAATTTATTCCATTTGGCAGTTTCTTCAGGGGTTGCGGCATCTTCATAATAAACCCGGCCTATGGTCTGAAGAGGTATGGATAAGCTTTCTATGAAGGAAACATTTTCTACCTGCAGGTGGTTCATCAGAGGATATCTGATCGAACATACTATTAATAGAGAAAAGACGCAGGGAATGAAAATGTAAATAATATTTTTCCTGAATGCAAAAAGTAATACAGGAAGAATTGCTAAAAATATGTAGAAGCCATTAGCCCTGAACAGGCTGATACCAACGGCTGAAATTACAAAGAGAACTCTTGATGTGTATCCAAAGTCAACCATCATATGAAGTCTGTCAGCCATAAAGCGCAGGATACAGGTTGAGAACAGAAGCATACAGCCTGAAAAGAGAACATCCTTCCACATGGTAACAGACATAATGCCGTTGTAGGGAATCAGTGCGAAAAATGCAATGGTGCAGAAAATGTATTTCATCTTTACTCTTAACTGGCAGCAGGTTTTTACAAAGTAAGAAAAAATAAAGGCCATTGAAAACATTTGGAAAATAGTATAGAGGGCAATTCCGATGGTCACAGATTTGAAAAGTGTGTTGCCTAACAGGACGAAGCCTTTAATAACTAAGGTGTGAAAATATGGATGATGATTGCTTGGAGCAATTGCACCAATGGCCTGGCCAAACTGATTAATACTGTCTATGGTCATTACGCCAGGGTAATTAATCAAAAACCAGGGCAACCAGAAAATCATGCATGAAAAGAAACATATATATGGAAGAAACTTAGCAAGCTTAGAGCTTGAAGAGACTTTGGAGGTAGTATTAATCACCAGCCTCTTAGTTCCAATAATAAATGAAAGGACTGCTATATAATAAAGGATAGTAAATCCCATAAAAGAGCACAGGAAAACAACCATAATAAAAAGGTGGCTTGAAAGTGTGCCCTGAATGTCAGCGCGGGCACCTGCCACAGTAAATATGGATAATAGAATGCCTAAGGCCAGAGCAGGAATTTTGGTGTAGCGATTTGCAGAATGATATCTGTGCCAGCCAAAGAATTTTGAAAAGGCCAGAGTAAATATAGCAAACAGTATTATCGAAAGAGGATTAGTGGTGGATATCTGAGACAGACGAACTAATCCAAAGCAAACAAAGAATGCCAATACTATTCCAATACCTAATGATGACTGAGATTTTCTCATGTTAATACAATCCCCTACGTAACCACAGTGCCACAGGCTTCGCCAGTGTCCTTATGTTATGTACAAAAAAATCACTCAATAGTATATCAATATCTAGCAAGTGATTGCAAACATTAAAAGCATTTGTTAATATTAGCATTTAAGAAAAAGGAGGAAGAGTTATGGCTTTTGAGAATGTAATAAGGCGTGTTGACCCTTATGTTCCGGGTGAACAGCCGAAGGTGAAAGGTATCATCAAACTGAATACTAATGAAAATCCTTATGCACCGGCTGAAGGTGTGATTAAGGCAATCGAGGACCTGGATAAGATGGACTATACAAAATATCCCGATCCTGAGGTTTCACTTCTGGTACATGCTCTGGCCGAATACCACGGACTTGATGATGATCAGGTTTTTGTGGGTGTTGGAAGTGATGATGTCATTTCCATGAGTTTCCTTACTTTTTTCAATTCTGGCAAACCTGTATTTTTCCCGGATATTACATATTCGTTTTATGATGTCTGGGCAAATCTGTATCGTATCCCCTTTGAGACTAAGGCTCTGACAGAAGATTTCAGAATCAATCCAGAGGATTACAAGGGAGAAAACGGGGGAATCATCTTCCCAAATCCCAATGCGCCCACAGGTATGTTAGAAAGCCTGGATATGATTGAGGACATTGTTAAGGCTAATCCGGATGTCATATGTATAGTGGATGAAGCCTATATTGATTTTGGAGGAGAGACCTGTCTGCCATTATTGGACAAATATCCTAATCTGCTGGTGGTTCGTACCTATTCAAAATCCCGTTCCATGGCTGGTATGCGTATCGGATATATGTGCGGAAGCAGGGAACTGATCAAGGCAATTAATGATGTAAAGTTTTCCTTTAATTCCTACACCATGAATGCCACATCCATCGTTGCGGGGGTTGCAAGCGTGGAGGCAGAGGAGTATTTCCGCGAGAACATTGACAAGGTAATTAAGACCAGGGAATGGACAAAAAAAGAGTTAACAAGGCTGGGCTTTGAGTTCCCGGATTCCTATGCCAACTTTATTTTTGCAAAACATGCTACTGTTTCTGGAAAAGATATTTTTGAGGCTCTCAAAGCGGAAAACATCTTTGTAAGACACTTTAATAAGCCCAGGATAAATGATTATCTGAGAATTTCTATCGGAACAGATGAGCAAATGAAAACCCTGATAGAAAAATTGGAAAAAATTGTAAAATAGTTTTAGGAGAGATTTTGTAATGGAGAGTTTGGTAACACTGTTTAGTTCCACTTTGGGACAGTATATTTCTAAGGAAGTGGTTATTTTTATTATTTCAATGATTCCTATTTTGGAGTTGCGTGGAGGACTGCTGGCAGCCAGCCTTCTGCAGGTGCCAATTACTACCGCAATACCAATTTGCATCATTGGAAATATTATTCCAATTCCTTTTATTCTTCTTTTTATAAAAAAGATATTCAAGTGGCTTAAGCCGGTTCCTGTGCTGGGAAAAATCATCGAGAAGCTGGAAAACAGAGCCAAGGGTAAGAGTAAGGCCCTTGAGAATGGTGAGTTTGTAGGCCTGATGCTTTTTGTTGGAATCCCTCTGCCTGGAACAGGAGCATGGACAGGATCTTTGATAGCAGCTCTTCTGGAAATGGATTTCAAGAAAGCAATAGTGGCAGAGCTTTGTGGTATTGCCATTGCTACTGTAATTATGTCTATTGTTTCATATGGATTATTGGGAGCACTTTTATAGGATTATTATATGAAGAAACCAGAATTACTGATACCTGCCGGAAGCCTGGAAGTATTAAAGGTTGCGGTAGACTATGGTGCTGATGCGATATACATGGGAGGAGAGGCTTTTTCCCTGAGAGCTAAGGCCAAGAACTTTTCCAAGGAAGATATGGCAGCAGGAATAGAATATGCTCATTCCCATGGGGTCAAGGTCCATGTGACAGCAAATATTCTTGCCCATAATTATGACCTGGATGCAGCAAAAGAATATTTTAAAGAATTAAATGAGTTAAAACCGGATGCCTTGATTATTGCAGACCCGGGTATGTTCACCTATGCAAAAGAGTACTGTCCTGATGCAGAGATTCATGTGTCTACCCAGGCTAATAATACTAACTGGGAGACCTTCAAATTCTGGCACAGAATGGGAGCCAAGAGGGTAGTATGTGCCCGCGAGCTGTCCCTTCGTGAAATCAAAGAAATCAGGCAGAACACTCCAGAGGATTTGGAGATAGAGAGCTTTATCCATGGAGCTATGTGTATCTCCTATTCTGGCAGGTGCCTTTTGTCTAATTATTTTACCGGTCGTGATGCCAACAGAGGTGCATGCACACATCCCTGCAGATGGAAATATGCTGTTGTGGAGGAAAAAAGACCGGGTGAATATCTACCGGTATATGAAAATGACAGAGGAACCTATATCTTTAACTCAAAGGATTTATGCATGATAGAGCATATTCCTGAGATGATAGATGCAGGGATTGACAGCTTTAAAATCGAAGGGCGCATGAAGACTGCTCTGTATGTGGCCACAGTTGCCAGAACCTACCGCAAGGCAATAGACGATTATCTGGAAAGTCCTGAAAAATATAGAGAGAACATGGAATGGTATCATTCTGAAATCAGAAAGTGTACCTATAGAGAATTTACTACAGGCTTCTATTTTGGCAAACCCAGTGAGGAAACCCAGATTTATGATGTTAATACCTATGTAAATGAATTCGTGTATTTAGGAACTGTTGAACAGGTGAGGGACAACAGGGCCTGCTTTATGCAGAAAAATAAATTCTGTACAGGTGATACTATAGAAATAATGAAACCTGATGGAGAAAATGTTTCAACAAAGGTGTTAAACATATATAATGGTGATGGTGTGGAAATGCCCAGTTGTCCTCATGCCAGCGAGCAGCTTCAGGTTGTATTAGAACCTATGCCCGTGGCAGGCGATATACTTAGGGTATCAAAAAGGGAGAATGACCATGAGTGAAAAAATTAATGTGGAAAAGATATTTGGGGAAAATGTCTTTTCACTGGCAACTATGCGAGAAAGACTTCCCAAGGCAGTATACAAGGAAGTTAAGAACGTGATGTTCAAGGGAGGCGAACTCTCTCTGGCAACAGCCAATGTTGTTGCCAAGGAAATGAAGGATTGGGCTATAGAGCATGGGGCAACCCATTATACCCACTGGTTCCAGCCTCTTACAGGTATTACAGCTGAAAAACATGATGCCTTTGTAAGTCATCCTGATGATGATGGCAAGATGATTATGGAGTTTTCGGGCAAGGAGCTTATCAAGGGTGAGCCTGATGCTTCTTCTTTCCCTTCAGGTGGACTGAGAGCAACCTTCGAAGCAAGAGGATATACCACATGGGATATTACATCCCCGGCTTTTCTTAAGGAAAGCGGAAGTGGTGTAACACTTTGTATTCCTACAGCCTTCTGCTCATATACAGGAGAAGCGCTGGATAAAAAGACTCCACTATTACGCTCCATGGAGGCAATTAGTGAACAGGCTCTTAGAATTGTAAGACTGTTTGGCAATACAGAAGCAACCAGAGTAATTCCTTCTGTTGGAGCTGAACAGGAGTATTTCCTGGTAGACATGGAGAAGTCTCTCAAGAGAAAGGACCTGATTTTCTCGGGTCGTACTCTGTTTGGAGCACCTGCCCCCAAGGGTCAGGAGATGGAAGATCATTATTTTGGAGTTATCCGTGAGAGAATCGGTGCTTACATGAAGGATCTCAATGAGGAACTCTGGAAGCTGGGTGTTACAGCTAAGACTCAGCACAATGAGGCAGCTCCTGCGCAGCATGAGCTGGCACCTATATATGAGACTGCCAATGTGGCAGTAGATCATAATCAGCTGATTATGGAAGCAATGAAACGTGTGGCAGAGCATCATGGACTCAGATGCCTTCTCCACGAGAAGCCCTTTGTTGGGGTGAATGGATC
>DCIJ01000009.1 GCA_002315945.1 Lachnospiraceae bacterium UBA1729
CACGTCTTTTCATATCCTTTTTACTTACTGGCAAAAAATCTTTCATACACTACTATCTTTTTTCTTTGGAATAAAAAATATCGAAACTAACAGACTCACAAACAGCAGTCCCGGATAAAACATATTTGGGATAATCTCAAAGGCTGATATAGAGCCTCCCATTTCATTTACCGCAGATATTGCCACTAACATCTGGGCACCATATGGAATAATTCCCTGTGTAACACAGGAAAAAGTATCCAGCAAAGATGCTGTCTTGCTAGGAGATATTTTATATTCCTCTGACATTTCCTTTGCAATAGGATTACTCATTACGATGGCAACAGTATTGTTAGCTGTTGCAAAATCCATGGCTGCCACCAGACATCCTACACCTACCTGTCCACCCTTATTTCCTTTAAATATTGAATGTATCCATTCAAGCAATGCCACAAATCCCCCTGCCTGCCTGATTATTGCACATAGGGCCGATACAAGGATTGCAACCATACAGGTCTCAAACATTCCGCTGGCTCCGCTTCCCATATTTGACACCAGTTCAAAGGCTGTAATCTGTCCGGTTACCAGCATAATTACAGATCCGGTTATTACGCCAGCCAGTAACACAATAAATACATTGATTCCTACAATTCCACCAATTAGTACCAACAGATATGGAATCAGCTGGATCAGGTTATATTCTCCTGAAACTGTACCTGTGAGCTCTGTTTTCATAGAAATCACAACAATAAGCACCAGTGTCACAATTGCTGCAGGCAGAGCAATCCCAAAATTTTCCTTGAATTTTTCCTTCATTGGAACCCCCTGACCATTACAGGCAGCAATGGTGGTATCCGAAATAAATGAGAGATTATCTCCAAACATAGCTCCACCCATTACAGAACCTACACACAAAGCCAGATTAAAGCCTGAAGCCTGTGATACCGCACATGCAATTGGTGTAATAAGCGTGATTGTACCAACACTTGTCCCCATTGCTGTTGAAACAAAACAGGCTACTACAAACAGAACTGCAACCGCATACCTGTGAGGAATAATTGAAAGCATAAAGAACGCAACGCTCTCTGCACTGCTTCTTCCCACAACTCCCACAAAGGTTCCTGCCACAATAAATATCATCAGCATGGTAATTATGTTCTTATCAGCCAGTCCCTGTCCCATAATCTCCAGCTTATCATCAAAAGAAATCTGCCTGTTCTGAATACATGCCACAAGAATGGCAACCATAATCGCTACTACAATAGGAATGTTATAAAATCCCATTGGGATTTTCATAATGTATTCAAAAATTATTCCTAATCCCAGATACAAAACAATAAATACAGCAATAGGTATTAGTGCCTTCGCATTACCCTTTTTCATTTCCACTTATCTCCATACATTATTTCTTCCTGCACCATTATGACATTTGCAAATTATGCTCACAATAAGTACATCCTACGGTATATACTACAACCCCCATAAAATATTTACAACAGAAGTATTCTGGCATACTATAAGATAAAAAATGTTGAGAGGATACTCTATGGTTCACTTTGTTGGTGCAGGCTGTGGCGCACCTGACCTGATTACCCTTAGGGGGCACAATTTATTAAAAAACGCTGATGTGGTCATCTATGCCGGCTCTTTAGTCAATCCACAACTTTTGGAGTACACAAAACCCGGATGTCAGATTCACAACAGCGCACTTATGACCTTGGAAGAGGTCCTGGAAATTATGTACCTGGCTGATGAACAAAATCTTGATGTAGTGAGGCTTCACACCGGTGACCCCAGTATTTACGGGGCCATCAGAGAGCAGATGGATTTGTTGGATAAGAAGAATATTTCCTACGACAGCTGTCCTGGTGTAAGTGCCTGCTTTGGAGCTGCAGCAGGATTAAACCTGGAATTCACGCTTCCAGAGGTTTCCCAGTCCCTGATTATCACCAGAATGGAAGGCAAAACTGGAGTCCCCAAAAAAGAATCCATAGAGAGCTTTGCGGCTCACAATGCTACTATGGCAATCTATCTGTCCGCATCTAACCTGTCTGAACTGAAGGATCGGCTGTTATCCGGAGGATATAAAAAAGATACTCCCTGCGCCCTGTGCTACAAGGTTACCTGGCCTGAAGAAGCCTACTTCAGATGCACACTTGACGACCTGCCAAGGGTTGCTGCAGAAAATAATATTACCAAGACAGCTCTTGTGCTGGTGGGGGATGCCATTGCCCAGACTGACTATGCTTTGTCCAGGCTTTATGCCAGCGATTTTGAAACAGAATTCAGGAAAATTAAGAACTGATGACCAACTATACTCACTCAGGAAAAAACATAATACGAATTTGCCACTTTACTCCTAATGGGGAAAAAATCTATGAACGCCTGTCCCAGTCCAGGGATATTTCATTTGAAGAAAAGCCCAAGGACCAGACTCTCGAGGACTGGACCCGTGAAGGCTTCCAGTCAAGACGTCCCATTGTATTTATCTCTGCCTGTGGAATAGCCGTAAGGCTTATTGCTCCCTATATTAATAATAAGCTCACCGACAGTCCTGTGATTGTAATCGACGAGCTGGGGCATCATATTATTCCCATACTGTCAGGACATGTGGGACAGGGCAATTCTATTGCAAAAAAACTGGCTGACATATTGGGTGGCGAAGCTGTCATTACAACAGCTACCGATTTGGAAAATAAATTTGCTGCGGATATTTTTGCCACCAAGAACGGACTTGTCATAGAAAACAAGGATGGCATCAAGAAAGTTTCTTCAAAAATTTTGCGCGATGAAAAGGTAACACTTAGTATCAGTCCTGCTGCCAGAAATTATCCAAAATGGATGGCTTTTGAAGCTACCCTGTCAGAAGAACTTCCTTCATCAGTTTCAATAGTTCCCTTCCCTACGCAGTTTTGTGATATCAGAATTGTTGAGGCATCAGAGTGCAATCACTATGTAGATACTGAAGCGCAGAATCTCCTGCTGTCCTTTGAAGTTGACTTATCCCAAGAACAGAATGGAATCAGTGCGAATGGAATCAATCAGAATGGAATTAATCAGATGAGTACAATATATATAGTCGGAATGGGCCCCGGATGCAGGGAAAATATGACAAGCGAAGCGATTGAAGCAATCAGACAAAGCGATGTGGTGATTGGATATACTGTATATGTAGATCTTATGAAGGAAATTTTTCCTGGCAAGCCCTATATGACGACTCCCATGCGTCAGGAGATAGAGCGCTGCCGCATGTGTTTTGAAGAGGCCAGAGCCGGAAAAACTGTAAGTCTTATCTGTAGTGGAGATGCCGGGGTCTACGGAATGGCAGCCCCCATGTATGAACTGATGTCAGAATATGATGATTATCCTATTGATATACAGGTTGTTTCGGGAATTACAGCTGCTAATAGTGGAGCTGCGCTCCTGGGCGCTCCCCTCAATCATGACTACTGTGTAATTAGTTTAAGTGACCTGCTCACTCCCTTTGAACAGATTGAAAAAAGAATCAGAGCCGCAATCACTGGAGACTTTTGCATGGCAATCTATAATCCCTCCAGCCACAAACGCAGGGATTATTTAAAAAGAGCCTGTGAAATAATGCTGGAAGCCGGCGCCCTGGAAACCAGAGCCTGTGGCTATGTAAAAAATATCGGACGTGACAATACCGAGATTCAAACCCTCAGTCTGTCAGAACTCATGAATACTTCTGTAGACATGTTTACAACAGTATTCATTGGCAACAGTAATACCAGGATAATTGATGGTAAGCTGGTTACACCCCGAGGCTATAATTTGTCTTCGACCCACTAGAAAAAATGAAAAACTGTAAACGCATATTTTAAAAAGAGTTGGCAATTCGCCAACTCTTTTATTTTTCCATCCATTTCAACAATTTTTTGTAATATCTCTCAGCGTCAATTCGTCCCTGATCATATACTGCCTGGATTTCTGCCGGATTAGTTCCCATACGACTAATATTTAATGGTAACGATGGACGAATTACAAAGGCTTCCCCAGTCTGTTCAAGCTCTTTTAGAGCTTCAATGCTGTTATTATAATTTTCATGTCTTACCAGCATTTTTTCCAAGACCTTTGGATACTTTTTCAAAAAGATATTAGCCATTAGCCTGTTCTCTGGTTCTTTTCTATACTGAAGGTCTCTTGTCAGAATAACTATGATTTTGTCATAGCCTCTATCTCTAAGAAACTGAAAGGGAATACTATCCACGATTCCCCCATCCAGATACTTTCGGCCATCGATTTCCACGCATTTTGATACGTAGGGTAACGAACCTGATGCCCTTAGTACATCCATCTGTTCAAATACATCCGTAATCTGAAAATACTCAGGCTTTCCTGTATTGACATCAGTGGCAACTGCATAAAATGGTATATCAGACTGCCTGTAGGTCTCATTGTCAAAGATATCCAGCTCGTGAGGCACCCTCTCATAGGCGTACTCTGTGCTGATAATATTTCCTTCCTTTATTAGAGGTATTAGTCCCATGTAATTTTTGTCATGGTTAAAACGTTTGTTATATCTGAGGGCTCTTCCATTCTGCTTTGACAAATAATTCACTCCAAACAGTGCACCTGCTGATACAGAAGAAATGCCATCAACCTCTATATTTTTTTCAAGAAAAAAGTCAAGAACCGCAGCCGTAAACATGCCGCGCATTCCTCCGCCCTCCAGTACCAGACCTATTTTCATGTTATTCTTCCTCTGCCTCTTTACAGTTATCAAGTATTCTTTCTAACATACTGTCAAACAGTACAATCTCTTCATCTGAGAAGCCCTTGTAAAATATACTGTTCATCTCGTCAGATACAAGACCCACCCGACTCAGGAATTCCTTTTCCTTGCCTGTCAGAAATACCAGCGTGCTTCTTTTATCCTTTTCATCCGGAACCTTTTTAATATATCCATCTCTCTGTAATCGGTCAATTATTCCCGTGAGAGTAGACTTGTCCAGACTTGTCTTTTGGCTTAATGTCTTCACCGGAATGCCTTCGCTTCCCCACAGTGCAAAAATTACTCTACCCCTGGCACCTTCCAGGTCATCCATTCCATGTTCTCTAAGTATCCTGTTCCATACCCTGTTACAGACCTGATGAACCTGGGATAGCAGGCTCCCGCCTTTTGTCTTAACCCTCATAATCAATCCTTAAATACATGTTTATCAAAATCATACCAGCCTTCAATCTTGGTAGAAGTAAATTTTAAAAGTGCATAATCTGGATCTGTATATCCTTCTGGATAGTACATGGTCCAGTTTTTCTGCCAAAAATCCTTTTTCACTTCCATATCAGATATCTCTTCCATAATACCGTTTACACATACGCCTCTGAAAAGGTTAGGCTGGCAAAAATATAGAGCCACATTATTGTTATTTCTAATCCTCTTTACCTTGTTAGAAGAAGTATTTGTAGTGAAATACATTACAAGCTTACCATCTTCAACCTTAAGCGCCTTGCCATCAAGCTTTTTGTACTTAGCAGCATTGGGCAGGTTGAGCAATGCTCTGATTTCTGGTAATCCTTCATGTGTAACTGTAGCCAGATAGGCCGCCTGTGACTTCTTTATTATTGATATTACATTTTCCATGTCACGCCTCCGATATAGTTTGTATGCAAACTATATCGGAGCTCGAATTATTTGTCAACACATTTTGTTATTTTTTATGATTTATCTCAGATTGTTGAAAAGAGAGTATATGAAGCCGATTATGATGACATTACAAGTTATTTTCAAAAAACAAAGATACAGTATCATACACTGTATTGCAGAAATACCACAGTTTTGATATTCAAAAATGACTCTTAGAAAGGAAAATCCTCACCCGGGTGGGGTGAGGATACTCTTTTTAAATGATTATGTTATGTTTATGTGCGTTACTCTTCTACCACAAAGAGATTCCAGTTTCCTACCAGAAGGGGGAAGCTTGCCATGCCCTTTGTAAAGGTTACGGTCCGGTAAGGCAATGCCTTACCTCTTGTTGCATCGCAAATGCAGATTCTGGCTTTGGTCTTGGAAGGATCCG
>DCIJ01000012.1 GCA_002315945.1 Lachnospiraceae bacterium UBA1729
CCACAAAAGAGGAGCTGTGCCATCCACTTACCCAGTGGACTACAATTATTACTATGTGTCTGTGCCTTGGGAAAGGAATATACAAGCACTACACAGATCATAGAGTAATCGTACTCTTTGTAGAAGAACGAATTCGAATCTGTCTCTTTGCCTGTGCATTGGCAATATTGGCAGTGAGGCTTTTCAAGAGGACTCCGGTTGCAAGACTTTCAGGGATAGGTATTCTTTCGACTGTATATTTTGCGCTTACAATCCTGTTTTACAATACCAGACGCTGGACACTGTACTCGGCAATACTATTTCTGCTCATATATTTTAGACCTGCAGGAAGACAGAGAGGTCTGGGGATAGTGAAAAATTATGTATGGGGAGTGATTCTTGCATTCTGGTGTATGTTTGGCTCTGCTATTTTATTCAGACCCTACTACAGCTTTGAATTTACAAGATATCCTGGCTGGTTTTCATCTGTAGCCAGCGCAGCACTTTTCTGGATAATCAGTTTTGACTGTGCGCTAACCGTTTTGCTGGTAAAGTGGGAACAGGGAAAAAGGTCATTAACCGATAACCTGAAATGCTGTTTTGTTGAAATACTTACAGTGGGCGTGGTCTTATCCCATTTACTGATGTCTATGTCAAGAACCAGTCTGCTCACAGTTTCGGTTACAGCATTAGTATGCTTTGTGATGGCTGAGCTGGTAAAATTCAGGGATTCAATGGCAGAAATCAGTAAAAAGATACTGGTAGTCTGCGTAGGTGTTATTTTGATATTCCCTGGAGTATATACGCTGGCAAGATGTGTTCCGGCAATGGTTGGTCTTCCCTACAGAGTATCAGGAGCGGAATGGTTTTCTGATCAGATTGAAATTGGAGAGGTTTGGAATTCTTCAAAATTTATGAATATTCCGCAGTTTGCTGAAACATTTCTTGAAAAGGTTGCCGGAGTGGATATTAATCTGTCTGAGATGGCGGGAGCTCATAGCGGACCTGTAGGACTGTCTGGAGAAGACTCTGGCCCACAGGAGATAATGAGGGAGAATAGTGTGGGTATGTACGAGATAAATGGACAGCTCTACACTATGAGCGATTATACTTTTGTGAACGACAGTGAAGGTGAAGAATCAAATGGAAGATTTGATATTTTAAAAGAGTACTGGAAACATCTGAATCTGACAGGACATGTAAGCACCCAGATTGAAGAGGTTGAGGTTAAGCATCAGGCATATCATGCCCATAATACATTTATGCAGGTGGCTTTTGACTTTGGAATTCCCACGGGCATAGTATTCATATTGCTGGTATTTTTTGCAATAGGATATGCAGTAGTGTATTATAAAAAGAATGGTTTGCTTGATGGATACAGTATTTTTCCGGTGGCAGTTCTAATTAGCTTTGCTGTAGCTGGACTTACGGAATGGATTTTCCATCCTAGTATTCCATTGGGATTTGGATTTATGATAGGACTGGTTCCTCTATTTACAAAAGAAGATAAGTAATGAGTAAAAGTGTATTAAACTATAAGTTAATAACAAGAAGAGCGTTTCTTTTGGCCTATGATGTAGTTGCAGTATTTATCTGCAACTATTTGGCGTTAATTTTACGTTTTGAATTTAAGATTGATGATATACCTGAGTATTTCCTGGATGCGGTGTGGTTTCATCTTCCCATAAGCATTGTAATCACTCTGTGCACCTACTATGTATTCAGACTATATCATAGTCTATGGGCCTATGCTGGAGTTGCAGAAATGCAAAACATTGTATTTGCTTCTTCTGTGTCAGCTATCCTGCAGGCTATTACGCTTCTGATTTACGACAGACAGGTTCCGAAAAGCTATTACTTTTTTAATCTGTGTCTGTTAATGGGGGCAACCATTGTCAGCCGTTTTGCTTACAGATTTGCAAGAGAATTCAGAAGAAAGAAACGAAATAAAAACAATGGAACAGCTGTAATGATTATTGGGGCAGGAGATGCTGCCAATACAATCATTAAGGAAATTAATTCAAGCTATTTTTCCACCATGAGCGTAAAATGTATCATTGATGATGATAAGCGTAAGTGGGGACATTATATTCAGGGAATAAAGGTAGTAGGCGGAAGAGAGAAAATCGTAGAAAATGCGGACCTGCTGGATATTGACGAGATATTTATCGCAATTCCATCTGCTTCCAGAAAAGTAATCCGTGAGCTGGTTGAAATAGCGGGACAGACTGAATGCAAGTTACGTACTCTCCCTGGAATGTATCAGCTGGTAAATGGTGAGGTAGATGTAAGCAAGCTGAGAGATGTGGATGTAGAGGACCTGTTGGGAAGAGATCCTATTAAGGTTGATCTGGATTCGATTCTTGAGTATGTAAAGGGCAAAAAAGTTCTTGTTACAGGCGGTGGCGGTTCCATAGGAAGTGAAATCTGTCGTCAGATTGCATCTCACAATCCGGGGCAGTTAATTATTGTCGATATTTACGAAAACAACGCCTATGAAATACAGCAGGAGCTGAGACTTAAATTTCCAGAGCTTGATCTGGTAGTACTGATTGCATCTGTTAGAAATACTAAGAGAATGGACAGTATCTTTGCCAAATACAAACCGGACATAGTCTATCATGCAGCTGCACATAAGCATGTGCCTCTTATGGAAGTCAGCCCTGATGAAGCCATTAAAAACAATGTATTTGGCACATGGAAAACAGCTCAGGCAGCAGCAATGAATGGTGTTAAAAAGTTTGTACTTATCTCCACAGATAAGGCGGTAAATCCTACCAATGTAATGGGCGCTACCAAGAGAATGTGTGAAATGATAGTGCAGACCTTCGACAGGCACTATGATACAGAATTTGTTGCAGTCCGATTTGGTAATGTACTGGGTTCCAACGGAAGTGTAATTCCACTGTTTAAAAAGCAGATAGAAGCAGGGGGCCCAGTAACTGTTACACATCCGGACATTATTAGATACTTTATGACCATACCTGAAGCGGTATCTTTGGTACTTCAGGCTGGTGCATATGCGCATGGTGGCGAGATTTTTATTCTTGATATGGGTGAACCTGTAAAGATACTGGATCTGGCAAAGAATCTGATCAGGTTATCAGGATATAAAGTGGATGAGGATATCTCAATAGAGTTTACCGGACTACGTCCTGGTGAAAAGCTGTACGAGGAACTTCTTATGGATGAGGAGGGAATGAAAGAGACAGCAAATAGGCTTATCCACATAGGCAAACCCATTGAGGTTGATGAGGACAAATTCTTTAAGCAGTTGGCCCAACTGAAACATTCGGCTGAAGCTGAGGAAGAAGATATTAGAAAAATAATAAAAGAAATAGTTCCGACATATACGCCCGGGAGCCGTTAAAGGCCGGAAACTTGGAGGTGATTGTTTTGGAAAAGAAAATCTGGTTGGCTTCTCCTACCATGCATGAGTGGGAGAGAAAATATGTGACAGAAGCATTTGATACGAATTGGATCGCTCCGGTAGGTCCCCATGTAAATGCTTTTGAAAAAGAGATGGAAGAATATGCTGGTGAAGGGCTTCACATGGTTGCTCTATCAGCTGCTACAGCTGCGATTCATATGGCGCTTAAACTGTTACAGGTAGGAGAAGGAGATGTGGTATTTTGTCAGTCTCTTACCTTTGCGGCATCATGTAATCCGATTTGCTATGAACATGCAACACCAGTGTTCATTGATTCGGATACAACGACCTGGAATATGGATCCCAAAGCTTTGGAAAAGGCTTTTGAAAAGTATCCTAATCCAAAGGCTGTAATTCCAGTGCATTTATATGGAAATCCTGCTCAGATAGATGAACTTAGAAGAATCTGCGATGAGCATAATGTTCCTATGATTGAGGATGCGGCAGAATCCTTATCCAGTACATATAAAGGAAAACAGACAGGTACATTTGGTGATATAGGTATATATTCCTTTAACGGAAACAAAATAATCACAACCTCTGGTGGTGGAATGTTAGGTTGCAGAAACGAGAAGTGGGCTGAAAAAGTAAGATTTTGGTCAACTCAGGCAAGAGATGCAGCAAGGCATTATCAGCACTCGGAATTAGGATATAATTACAGATTAAGCAACGTACTTGCCGGTATTGGCAGGGGCCAGATGAAGTCACTGGAACTGCACAAACGGTTAAAGTGCGATTTGTATAAGATGTATGAGGAGTTTTTTGCAGATATAGATGGAGTTAGCATGCAGCCTCTGAACACAGATGGAGACAGCAACTGCTGGCTGTCATGTATTACCATAGATCCTGCAAGTGGGGTGACACCTGCAAAGGTTATGGAAGCATTGGATGAGCACAACATTGAATCAAGACCAATCTGGAAGCCCATGCATCTTCAGCCCCTGTATGAACATTGTGATTTCTTTACCGCAAAAGAAAAATCAAGTAATAGTGAGGAAATATTTAATACTGGACTATGTCTTCCAAGTGATATTAAAAATACGGGAGAAGATAATGACAGAATTAGAGACATATTAAGAAAGGTATTTAGATAATATTACTCAAGAGTCTTTACACGTTTAGGGTTTTTTTGTATACTTTTGCTTTAGTAATGCAGGTTAAAATTGTATATTAACAGGTACAATATGAAGAAAAAATCCAATGCTGTTCAATGCCTTGCAATGATAAGCCAATTCGCGCTGAATATGCTAGTTCCTATAGGGATGTGCTTTGGAATAGGATATCTGATTGACAGGCTTCTGGGCACCAGATTTTTCTGCATAATATTCTTCTTTTTGGGTGCGGTTTCAGGTTTTTGGAGCATATACAAATTAACTATTAAAATTCAGACTCAGAGTCAGGAAACTGATAGCTATGAATATAGTAGGAAAAAGCTTAGAGACAACAAAGAAGCGCCTAGATGAAATTGCTTCAGAAGATGTTCTGACAGGTGAGGAAAGACTATATTTGTCAGAGTCAGAAGAAGGTCTGCCAGAGTCGGTAGAAATATTGAGCGAACCAACGGGAGAGGATTCAAAGAGAACCTTTCTTGAACTGGAGAGCTCAATTGTTATGTGGAGTTTGATATTTCAGGCGACGATTGTCTGGCTGGTACCTGACAAAAAAACTTTTTCAGTGGGGCTATGGTTAGGCTGTTTTATTTCGCTGGCCTTGGCATATCACATGTGGATTAGTATAGATAAAGCTTTGAACATGGATGAAAAGAATGCCAGAGCATATATGACATCCAGGTCCATAATCAGGTATGCATCAATAGTAATCATGCTTGGTGTGTCTATGGCATTTCTCTCAAAGTGGGCTCATCCTCTGGCAGTATTTTTAGGGGTGATGACACTTAAGTGTGGAGCATATACACAACCGGTTGTTCATAATTTTGTGAATAGGAAAACAAAAAATAATTAATTTGCTTATCAAATGGATTGGCAGAGATAGGAAGGAATTATTGGCATGACGGGAATTCTTATGGCAGGAAGTGCTGAACTGGATTTCTTTATACATGGAGTCTTCTCATACGAGCTTTTTGGACAGACTTTCTGGATTACTACAACTCACATATGTATGCTTATAGTTATGCTTGTGATAATAGCATTCTGTGTTGCAGTAAATCTTGCATTGAAAAAAGCAGGTGAGATACCTGATGGACTGGCTAATGTAGCGGAAATGATAGTAGATGCGTTAGATAATATGGTTGCCGGAGTAATGGGAAAAAATGCAGGTCCTTTTGCAAACTATATTGGAACCATTTTCCTGTTTATTCTTCTATCAAATATTTCGGGAATTTTTGGACTGCGTCCACCAACAGCAGATTATGGTGTTACATTCCCTCTGGGTATCATGACCTTTACACTGATTACCTTTAACAAATTTAAGTATCAGAAGGTTAAGGGGGTAATAGCCGGATTGTGTGACCCATGGCCGTTCTGGGCACCTATCAATCTTATTGGTGATATAGCAGTTCCAATTTCTCTTTCATTGCGTCTGTTTGCCAATGTGCTTTCAGGAACAGTAATGATGGCTTTGGTATATGGATTGCTTTCAAGAATAGCAATTGCATGGCCGGCAGTGCTTCATGTATATTTCGATTTGTTTTCAGGAGCAATACAGACCTATGTATTCTGTATGTTAACAATGACTTATATCAACAGTGCAATTGACGGCTAATTAAATTCTGGAAAAAAGGAAATTATTCTTTTTCAATATATTAATTTACAAATTTTAGGAGGAACAAAAATGGAGTACAACACTAATTTTATCTTAGGCTGTTCTGCTATTGGTGCAGGTCTTGCTGTTATAGCAGGTATCGGACCCGGTGTAGGCCAGGGAATTGCAGCTGGTTATGCAGCAAGTGCAGTAGGACGTAATCCAGGAGCAAAGTCAGATGTTACTTCAACAATGCTTCTTGGACAGGCTGTTGCAGAGACAACAGGTCTTTATGGTCTGCTTGTTGCTATGCTTCTGTTATTCGTTAAGCCGTTAGTTCCCTAAGAATTTAGGATACACAAGAAAGGTGTAAGGACAATAGATGGGAAATTATTTATTTGATCTGACGCCTCAGCTTCTGCATGATGCAGTTCTTACCATGATTGCAGTGCTGGTTCTGTTTACTGTGGCTTCAAATCTTCTGTTTAATCCTGTAAGAAAGATGCTTCAGGATCGCAAGGATAAGATTAAAGCAGAGCTGGAACAGGCAGCAAGTGATCAGGCGGATGCTTCGAATTTAAAAGCAGAATATGAAAGCAAGCTTAAGAATATCGATAAGGAAGCTGATGAAATCCTGAGCGAGACTCGTGCAAAGGCTCTTGCCAATGAGTCAAAGATTGTTGCTGAAGCAAAGGAAGAAGCTGCCAGAATCAGAGAAAGAGCAAGTGTTGAGGCTGAACTTGAGAAGAAGAAGGCCTGTGATGATGTTAAGACAGAAATCATCGAAGTATCTGCAATGATGGCAGCAAAGATTGCTGAGGCTAGTATTTCTAAGGAAGAACAGGATAAGCTCTTAGATGATACATTAAAGGAAATAGGTGATAAGACATGGCTAAGCTAGTGGGAAAAACCTACGGCGATGCCCTGATGAGCCTGGCCGTGGAAGAAAATAAAACGGACTTACTTTATGAAGAAGCTCATGCTTTGAAGAGCATATTTGAGGCGGAAAATGAATTTATGAATCTGTTTGCCAACCCTAAGGTTACTAAGGAAGAAAAGCAGCAGGTTCTAAAAAATGTGTTTGAAGGAAAACTTTCGGGTGAAATGACAGGATTCCTGTTTCTTTTGCTGGATAAAGACAGAATCGATGAAGTGGTAAATATTTTTACATATTTCATTGACGCTGTGAAAGCAAATAAAGGAATAGGAGTGGCCTATGTATCAACTCCCGTTCAGTTGACAGACACCCAGAAGACAGCAATTGAAAATAAGTTGCTGGCATCCACTGGTTTTTCTGAGATGGAGATGCATTTCTGTGAGGATAAGAGCCTTATAGGTGGTGCAACTATCAGAATCGGTGACAGAATCGTAGACAGTTCGGTCAAAACCAAGATTGAAGAACTGAAGCGACAGCTGTTAAAAATTAAGCTTGCTTAAGGGCAGGCAGAAAGGTGAGAACCCCATGAATTTGAGACCGGAAGAAATTAGTTCGGTAATAAAAGAACAAATTAAACGGTATGCAGATCGTTTGGAAGTTTCAGACGTCGGTACAGTTATTCAGGTTGCTGATGGTATTGCCAGAGTTCATGGTCTGGAAAAGGCTATGCAGGGCGAGCTTCTTGAGTTCCCCGGAGAAGTATATGGAATGGTAATGAACCTGGAAGAGGACAATGTAGGTGCTGTTCTTTTAGGTAACCAGAAAAATATTAATGAAGGTGATATTGTTAAGACAACAGGTCGTGTAGTAGAGGTACCTGTTGGTGATGCAATGCTTGGAAGAGTAGTAAATGCTCTGGGTCAGCCTATTGATGGCAAGGGTCCAATTGCAACAGATAAATATCGTCAGATAGAAAGAGTTGCATCAGGTGTAATCACAAGAAAATCCGTTGATACTCCTCTTCAGACAGGTATTAAGGCGATTGACTCCATGGTACCTATTGGAAGAGGTCAGAGAGAGCTTATCATTGGTGACAGACAGACCGGTAAGACTGCTATTGCAATTGATACAATCATTAACCAGAAGGGTCAGAATGTTAAATGTATCTATGTTGCAATTGGTCAGAAGGCTTCAACTGTTGCCAGTATCGTAAAGACTCTTGAAGAGTTTGGAGCTTTCAGTTATACAACTGTAGTTGCAGCCAGTGCCAGTGAATTGGCACCTCTGCAGTATATTGCGCCATATGCAGGATGTGCTATTGGTGAAGAATGGATGGAAAATGGTGAGGATGTACTTATCATCTATGATGATTTGAGTAAGCATGCTACAGCATACAGAACACTCTCCCTGCTGCTTCGTCGTCCACCTGGTCGTGAGGCTTATCCTGGTGACGTATTCTATCTCCACTCAAGACTGCTTGAGAGAGCTGCAAGAATGAATGAGGAATACGGCGGCGGATCATTGACAGCCCTTCCTATTATTGAGACACAGGCTGGCGATGTATCAGCATATATTCCTACCAATGTAATCTCAATTACAGATGGTCAGATATATCTGGAAACAGAAATGTTCAATTCTGGATTCCGTCCTGCAGTAAACGCAGGTCTTTCTGTATCCCGAGTTGGTGGATCAGCGCAGATTAAGGCAATGAAGAAGATTGCTGCTCCTATTCGTATTGAGCTTGCTCAGTATCGTGAGCTTGCAAGCTTTGCCCAGTTTGGTTCTGAGCTTGATGCAGATACAAGAGAAAAGTTGGCACAGGGTGAAAGAATCAGAGAAATTCTGAAGCAGCCTCAGTATGCTCCCATGCCGGTAGAGTATCAGGTAATAATTATCTATGCAGCTACTAAGAAATATTTATTGGATGTTGCTGTAGATGAAATCACTACTTTTGAAGCAGAACTGTTTGAGTTCTTAAAGACAAAGTATCCTGAGATTCCTGAGAGCATTAGAACAAACAAAGAGATTACAGAAGATAACGAAAAGAAACTTATAGCAGCAATTGAGGAATTCAAGGCTGCAAGATAAAAGGTTAGATATTTATGGCTTCAATGAGAGACATAAAGCGCCGTAAAGGAAGTATTCAAAGCACGCAGCAGATAACCAAAGCCATGAAGCTGGTTTCTACAGTTAAGCTGCAGCGAGCAAAAACAAGAGCGGACGCTGCAAAAGAATATTTCAAGTGTATGTATGATACTATACAGTCTATGCTTGCAAAGACGGGAGTATGTAATTCACCATACCTTAATAAAAATGACAGTACAAAGAAGGCAATCATTGTAATTACTTCTAACAGAGGTTTGGCCGGAGGATACAATTCAAATATTGTAAAACTTATACAGGCCAATATTCCAAAAGAAGAGGCAAAGTGTATTATCATTGGTAAAAAGGGTCGTGATGGATTAACAAGGGCTGGTTATGATATTTTATCTGATCATTCAGAGATGATTGATGAGCCCCAGTATCCTGATGCAAAAATGCTGTGTGAGGAAGTGCTAAAAGAGTACACTGATGGAAATGTTGGGGAGATTTATATTGCTTACACAGAATTCAAGAATACTGTGACTCATATTCCAACACTTAAAAAACTTCTTCCAGTGGAAAATGAAGGGACTGTGACTGAAGCAAAAGAAAGTACAGGACCCGAAGCAATAATGAATTTTGAGCCAGAGGACGAAGAAGCTCTTAATCTTATTATTCCTAAATATGTATCCAGCATGATATACGGCGGTCTGGTTCAGTCAAGTGCCAGTGAAAACGGTGCCAGAATGCAGGCTATGGATTCCGCTACAAGTAATGCGGAAGAAATGATTGATAAATTATCTTTGCAGTATAACAGAGCTCGTCAGAGTTCTATTACACAGGAGCTCACTGAGATTGTAGCGGGAGCAGAAGCAATTAGTTAAGAAGGAGTCCATTATGGCAAACATTGGAAAGATTACACAGATAATCGGTGCGGTTTTGGATATTAAATTCTCAGAGGGAAAACTTCCTGAGATTAATGAAGCTATTCGCATTAAAAGAACAAATGACGAAATCCTTGTGGTAGAGGTTTCACAGCATCTTGGCGATGATACAGTTAGATGTATCGCTATGGGTTCCACTGATGGACTTGTAAGAGGAATGGATGCTGAAGCAACTGGAAATCCTATTAGTGTTCCAGTTGGAGAAAATACATTAGGAAGAATATTCAATGTATTGGGTGATCCAATCGATAATTTACCTGCACCTGAAGGTGTAGAATATTCACCTATTCATAGAGCTGCACCTGCATTTGAAGAGCAGGCAACTGAGCAGGAACTTTTGGAGACAGGTATCAAGGTTGTAGATTTGCTTTGCCCTTATCAGAAGGGTGGTAAGATAGGTCTCTTCGGTGGTGCTGGTGTTGGTAAGACAGTTCTTATTCAGGAGTTAATTCATAACATTGCTACCGAGCATGGTGGATATTCTGTATTTACCGGTGTAGGTGAGAGAACCAGAGAAGGTAACGATTTGTATCATGAAATGAAGGATACAGGCGTTATTGATAAGACCACAATGGTGTTTGGACAGATGAACGAGCCACCCGGAGCTCGTATGAGAGTAGGTCTTACTGGTCTGACAATGGCAGAGTATTTCCGTGACAAGGGTGGAAAAGATGTGCTTCTGTTCATTGATAATATTTTTAGATTTACGCAGGCAGGTTCAGAGGTTTCAGCTCTTCTTGGACGTGTGCCTTCTGCTGTAGGTTATCAGCCAACACTGCAGACTGAAATGGGAGCATTACAGGAGAGAATTACATCTACAAAGAATGGATCAATCACATCTGTTCAGGCAGTATACGTACCTGCAGATGACCTGACAGACCCTGCTCCAGCTACTACATTTGCTCATCTTGATGCAACTACAGTATTATCAAGATCAATTGCAGAGCTTGGAATTTACCCTGCAGTAGATCCATTAGAATCAACATCCCGTATTCTGGATCCAAGAATTGTAGGAAATGATCATTATCAGACTGCCAGAGATGTTCAGCAGATTCTGCAGAAGTATAAGGAGCTTCAGGATATTATTGCTATTCTGGGTATGGATGAACTTTCTGAGCAGGAAAAACTTGTTGTTAATCGTGCTAGAAAGATACAGAGATTCCTTTCACAGCCATTCCATGTAGCTGGTCAGTTTACTGGACTGGAAGGAAAATATGTACCCATCACTGAAACAATCAGAGGTTTTAGAGAAATCATTGATGGAAAACATGACAGTATTCCTGAGGGTTACTTCTTAAATGCAGGTACAATTGATGATGTACTTGCTAAGTGCAAATAATAAAGGATAAAAATATGCCTGAAGAAAAGAAATTTGAACTTAGGATAGTTACTCCTGACAGAGTATTTTATGAGGGAAAAGCCGCATTTATCGAGTTCAATACAACAGAGGGAGAAATTGGTATATATAGGGAACATGTTCCTACTACAGTTATCGTATCTCCTGGAATATTGAATATCTATGAAGAAGACGTAAATGCAGACTTTAAAAAGGCTGCTCTACATGGTGGCTTTGCGACAATACTTCAGGATAAAGTTACTATTATGGCTGAGGTAATAGAATGGCCATCAGAAATTGATCTTAAGAGAGCTGAAGAATCTCGTGAAAGAGCCGAAGAGCGAATTAGAGATGCCAAGCCAGAGACAGATATGGAAAGAGCAGAGGCTTCACTTAAGAGATCAATAGTACGTATTAATTCACTTAAAAATTAGATTTTAGCTGCCCCTGATATTTAGGGGCATTTTTTTTATATGAAAAGAATAATAGCAAAAATAGTAACCTGCATTGTGGTATTTATCTTAACAGTACTAATTTCCAGCAGGTTTATGAATCAAGAGAATATAGATAGTACTGAAGAGATGGATCCTTCGTCTTACCCTGTTGTATATATGAAATCAGATGGGGAATGGATTAACTGTCTCCATGGATATTCCAATCCAATGAATGGAACAGTAAACAGAGACAGCATTACACCTATCGATAGCGATAGAAATGTTGAATTCAGAGTTAGTAAAAGCGGACTTAATATTGAAACAATAAAGGTTGAACTTAGAAATGTTCGCGATGAGAGATTAATTGAAAGTACTGCCATAACACCTGGGTTTTCAGAGGACTTTATTGAAGGAAAAATCGAGTTAAAGGATCTGATAGAGGCAAATAGAGAGTATATTCTTATTATTGTATTATCTGATGGAAACAAAGAGGTTAGGTACTACACTAAGATTGTTAATGCGCAAGAGCTGGATGTACATAGCAAAATAGAATTTGTAAAAAGCTTTCATGAAGCTACCTTTGATAAAGAGAAAGCAAAAAGTATATCTCCATACCTGGAGCCTGATGATTCATGGAAGGGTTCATATGCCCATACAAATATTCACTGTAATCTGAATCAGATAACATGGGGGGATTTGCAGGTCTTTGAGGAGACAGATCCTGATATTACAATCAAAGAAATTGGAAAGAATGTGGCTATTTTTTCAGTGTCTACAATTGTAAGTATGCCAGGTGAGATAGATAAGGATTACTATACGGTTACTGAATATTATAGAATCAGACAGACTAATGAGAGATTTTATCTGTTGGATTATGATAGAGAGCTGAATCAGATATTCAGAACTGACAAAAATGTGGTGAAAGAAAAAGTTATCACAATGGGAATATGCGACGACAATATTGACCTGGTTGAAACTGAGAGTGGAAATATTGTAGCATATGTGTCCAACAACAGACTCTATTCGTATAATTCCGGGGATAATTCATTTATCTCAGTATTTGGATATTATTCAGGTACTCATCTGGATAAACAGGCACTAAATAACAATCACAAGGTCAAGATATTGTCCATGGATGAGATGGGTAACATATACTTTATGGTATATGGATACATTAACCGTGGAAAAAGAGAAGGTAGAACAGGAATAGCCGTATATTATTACGATTACGCAATGAATTCCATTGAAGAACAGTTATTCTTGCCTGATAACAGATCCTTTGAAGTATTGAAGAGCGATGTGGAACAACTGAATTTCCTTGATAGCAAGAGAAATCTTTATCTATTTTTAGAGCAATCCATAATAAGCATTAATCTGGAATCAAGGGAAGGCAAGGTAATTGTAAGAAATCTGAAGGAAGGAAGCTTTAAGGTTTCGGATTCAAATACAATGGTAGCCTGGAAAGAAGGAGAAAAAACAGAGAGTAATCCTCTGACGCTGATGAATCTTTCTACTAAGAGAAAGACTGTCATTGGAGAAAATACTGGTGAGATAATTATCCCATTTGGATTTATGCAGGAAGACCTGGTATGTGGTTATGCAACAGAATTTGAAGCAAATAATGATGCAAATTCAAAGATTCCAATGTATAAGATTGTACTGGTAAATGGAGAAGGCGATGTTCTGATGAAATATGAAAGGGATGATGTCTATGTTGTTGATGCAATAATGCAGGACAATCAGATTACCCTGGAAAGAATTGATTCAAGTAACCGTAGCAGGATTCCAAATGATCAGATAATTAGTTCAAAAATAGCAAAGGAAATGAGTAGCAAGGTAAGTCTTGTACCTAATGGAACAAGAGAGAACATAGTAGAAATACTGCTGGCTCTTGGAAGTAGTAAGGGCAATGTAAAGAATCTGGTGCCAAAATTTGTAGTATCAGAGTATTTTGATACAGATAAGCCAGATACAGGAGAAGAAGATCTGCTCTTATATTATGTATATGGGCTGAAAAGTATAGATGGTGTATATACAAAGGCTTATTCAGCAGTGGCCAAAGGGGAGGAATTATCAGCTGTTGTTGTTGATAATCGTGGAAATTATGTATGGAAACCAGGTGAACTGCTTACAAAAAATCAGATAATGAAATTTACAGCTCAGAGCAGTTCGTCAGAGAGAAGTTCTCTGGCAGTATGTCTGGATGAAATCCTAAACTTTGAAGGAATTCAGGCAGATTCTCAGTCGGAGCTTAATGCTGGAAAGACGGCAACAGAGATTCTGGAAGAAAAACTAAATAAAAAAGAGGTACTGAATCTGCAGGGATGTAGTCTAAGCTCTGTATTGTATTATATCTCTAATGAAAAGCCAGTACTTGCTCTGACAACCAGTGGAGAAGCGGTGCTAATTGTGGGATACAATGAGTTCAATACAGTAATTATGAATCCAGCTACAGGAACACTGGCAAAAACAGGAATGCAGGATTCGGAAAGATTTTTTGCACAGTTCCAAAACAGGTTCATTACATACATTGATCAGTAAAAAAGAGAGAAGCTTTACAGCTTCTCTCCTTTTTTATACTGAGATACAATATTCTGTATTTTTTCATTAGGATTAATTAAATCACTAATTGAAGAATCGTGATTGAGTGCATCAATAATATATGCAATATATTTACTTAAATCACAGCTAATATACCATTCACGTTCTAACAGTTCAGGAGTCTGGTAAATCAGGTTGGTAGTTAAGACTCTGTCAATTAGTCCATCCTTGAATGCCTGATCAAATCTTTCTAATCCAGCAGTGAAAAGTCCAAAGGTTGAACAGATAAATATCTTTCTGGCCTTTCGTTCTTTAAGTGCTGCAGCAACCTCCAGGACGCTATCACCAGAAGAAATCATATCGTCCATGATAATCATATCTTTGCCTTCAACACTGCTACCAAGGAACTCATGGGCGACAATCGGATTACGACCATCAACAATACGTGTGTAATCTCTTCTCTTATAGAACATACCCATATCAATTCCAAGAACGTTTGCAATATATATTGCTCTGCTCATGCCACCTTCATCAGGGCTGATAGCCATAAGATTATTGGAATCAATTTTTAAATCAGGAACATTACGAAGAAGACCTTTTATGAACTGATAGTGAGGCATAATAGTCTCAAATCCGTTCAAGGGAATTGCATTCTGAACTCTGGGATCATGAGCATCAAAGGTAATGATGTTATCAACTCCCATATTAATTAATTCCTGAAGGGAAATAGCACAGTCAAGTGATTCTCTGGTACTTCTCTTATGCTGACGACTTTCATAAAGGAATGGCATTATGACAGTGATTCGTCGAGCTTTACCACCAATAGCAGCAATAATTCTCTTTAAATTCTGAAAATGATCATCAGGAGACATGTGATTAGTCTTACCACATAATGAATATGTAAGACTGTGATTGCAGACATCTACCAGAATGTAGACATCATGACCTCTAACGGTATTAATGATAACACCCTTTGCTTCACCAGAACCAAAACGTGGAACTTTGGTTTCCAGCAGGTATGTGTCGCGCTGATAACCAGAAAATGCAAGGCTGTCCTTGTGCTCGTTCTCTCGTTCAGTACGCCACTTTACAAGATAGTAATCAATTTTTTCACCTAATGGTCGACATCCTTCGACAGGAATAACGCCAAGGGCACCAACAGGAATTGTTTCAAGATTTCTTTTTTCTTCTTTGACGAACATGTCAATTAACCTCTCACTGTTACATTAGATTCAAGTTCCTGAACTTTCTTCTTTACAACGCGGATATCTGGACCGCTGATCTTGCATAAGACATAATTGGAAAAAAGTCTTGACGCTATTCTTTCAGAATAAACATCACCAATTTCATTCAAAGAAAGATTCGTTGATATTATAACAGATTTTTCGCGAATGTGGCGCTCGTTAAGTAAAGAAAACAAATTTGATGTGACAAAATTATTGGTCAATTCTGTCCCTAAATCATCAATAATCAACAAATCGCAGTCAAAAAGATCGTCAACTTCAGGCAATTCATCAGAGGTGGATGAATTTTTGTTATATATTTTTTTAGAGAACACATCTGCCAGCCGCTCAGAACTAAGGTATAAAACGATTTTGCCAGCATCTAAAAGTTCTTTTGCAATGCATCCGGAAAGAAAGGTTTTGCCTACGCCAACGTTTCCGTAAAATAGAAGATTATCATAGCCTGAATCAAAATTACGTATAAAAGACCTGCTAATCTCCACGGCTATTTTAAAGGCTGTTAAATCTTCATCACGATAATACTGATAAGATAATTTTGAAAAATCATTATTTTCAATAAAAGACTTTATATGGGACTGATTATAGGCAAAGGAAATTATTTTCTGCTTGAAACAGTGACACTTACTGGTGCCAATAAATCCTGTGTCTTTACAGTCATAACATTTGAAAACGGGATCCAGATAATCGGAAGGAAATCCATGCTCCTGCAAAAGTGAGGCCTTCTTAAATGAAATGTCCTTAATTCGCTTCTTATAATCAGACAGTCCTTCTCCAGGATTGTTTCTAATGAATTCTGCTAGAGAAGAGGTCACCTGAGACAGTTCATCTGTAAGCTCACTGTATTGAGGAATACTGGTGGCCACCTCACGAAGGCGTGAATCCATAATCTGTTTATTCAATAGCTGCTGCTCTTCATATTCTCTATATAATTTATCATATTGACTATTTGTTAACACAGGCATCTCCTACATATTCTTAACAAGATCTTTGGCAAGAGAATCATAATCGTAATCTCTTTGAGCAAACTGGACAAACTTAGGCACTTTCTGAGTACTTCTCCGCTTAGGGGTACTACTATCAGGTTTAACCTCCTGAGCCTTAATTGAGTCTAATGTAAAGAGTCCTTTTTCACGCCACTTTTTAAGAATGCCCTCACAATATTCAAATCTATGAGAATCGGTAGCGACAACGGTTTTACTGCATGCATATTTAACAGAATCCAACTCAAATCCAAACTCATTAAGCCATCTGAGAATAAATTCAGCTTCTTCATCAGTAGGAGCATTGGAGCGACCTAATGCCTTCATTACAGTGTATACATTTTTCTCAAATTTTGTACTGTGCTTTTTTGCCTGAGAAACAGTAGTAATATTATCTTCCTTCCATTTTCTGGCAACAGATTCAATATAATGGAAATCCCTCTTGCCTCTACCGACACAATACTGAATAAGGAAATCAAGCAAATCATTGCTAAAGCGCAGCTTAGTATAAATATATACAATGGTCTGAACCTCTTTTGGAGTAAGGGGTCTGCCTATATACTGTTCGGTAATCATGATTAACTCGTTGGTAGACTGATTATTCTTAAATGCTTTAACATCATCAAGGCAGACATTATCATCTGTTGTATTAATAACAACAGAATCAGACACCTGGACAGAATCCTTATTTGAGGCCTTCTTTGATTTGCCAGAAGGTGTTCTAAACAGAATGCCAGTGAGCTCCTTTGATGAATTAAAAGAAAGAGACAGGAGTTCCTTTTTATCCCAGTACTTGAGAGCGCGCATAACATCCTTCTCAGAATAGTTAAAACAATCCGCCATTTCTGTAATATCGGTGGTCTTTCCAGACTGAATAGTGCGCAACAAAAAAAGATATATCTTTAACTGCACATCATTGGCATCAGACATAAAATGATCAATAAAACAGTTTGAAATCACGGTAAAAGAACTATGATCCTCTTTTGATAAAATAAGATTTTCCATAATAATCGCGCTCAAAATTTCCCCAAATCCGAGCGACTCCCTCCCAAATATTAGCCCAGGGGCTTAACCATAATGCCACATGCTTAACGAGTGTCATTATGGGATGTACGCATAAAAATTGCGACAGTAAAAAATCATGTCTAAAGTGGAGTATATATGAGTGGGAATATTGCTTCAATTGACAAAATGACGAAAATAAAAACAACAAGATATGGTGGTAAAAATTGTGGATAATGTGGATATTGTGGATAAATACAAAAAATGCGATAAAATGGCAAAAAATATCCACATAGGATTTTTTGTATCACCTATGTGGATATAGTGGATAACTATTGACCAAGAAGATGTTCGCCGACTTTTACAATATCTCCGGCGCCCATAGTTATCAACATGTCATCTTTGTTACATTTTTCTAATAAGAAATTTTCAATCTCATCAAAACTTCTAAAATAATAGGCATCTCCACCAAGATTGTTGATGGCGTCTTTTAATTGCTCAGAGCTGATACCCAGTGTGTCAGTTTCCCTTGCAGCATATATGTCTGCCAAAACTACGTGATCAGCTTCCTTTAGCGCATTTGCAAAGTCATCAAAAAAGGCCTTGGTACGAGTATAGGTGTGAGGCTGAAATACACACCACAGTTCCTTCTTTTCACATTCACTGCATGCTTTCAGAGTTGCAGCTATCTCTGTGGGATGGTGAGCATAATCATCTAATATGGTAATGCCACCAATGGAACCTTTATATTCAAAACGTCTATTGGTTCCCTTAAATGCACTTAATGCATCAATAATAATATCTGTATCAATGCCCAAAGCATCAGCGCAGGCAAATGCTGCCATACAATTATATACATTATGAAGACCAGGCACTGACAGGCTCAGCTTCAGGGTGTCTTTGGCAGGAGTATGAACATTAAAGGTTGGATGTGCCAGCTTGTCAAAGGAAAGCCCATCATACCAATAGCTACAATCTTTATCCTGTCCAAAGGTAACAACTGGACATGTGAGACCTTCTGCTATCTCGCCAAAGTTTTCAATATCGTGATTGATAACAAGGAGGCCATCTGACGGAAGAAGGTTAGCAAAGGTATTAAAGGAACGTCTGATATGAGACAGGTCCTTGAAGTAGTCAAGATGGTCTGCTTCAACATTAAGAATGACAGAAATCTTTGGGAAAAAGCTTAGGAAACTGTCAGTGTATTCACAGGCTTCTGTAATAAAGATATTATCACCGCCTATTTTAATATTTCCTCCAATTGATGGAAGAATACCTCCCACACTGATTGTAGGATTGGCATCAGCTTTTAAACAGATTTCTGATAACATACTGGTGGTAGTGGTTTTGCCATGGGTACCACTTATTGCAACTGGTATCTTGTAATTCTTCATAAGCTGTCCCAGCAGCTCGGCTCTTGTTAATACAGGAATATTTTTTTCCAAAACACAGGCTAATTCAGGATTGTCCTTTCTGATTGCTGCTGTGTAAACAACAACATCCTCGCTGCCAGTAATATTTTCTGCACGCTGGGAATAAAAGACCTTACAGCCCTTGGCTTCAAGCCCATCTGTTAAAGGACTCTTCTTGTTATCAGAGCCAGAAACTCTAAAGCCTTCGTCCAGAAGAATCTCTGCAAGACCGCTCATACTGATACCACCAATGCCGATGAAATGTACGTGAACAGGATTCTTAAAATCTATGGTATACATGTTTGCCTCCAAATATAAATATTTACAACTAACAAATAATTCTACTCCTTTCAAGTAAGAAGTGCAAATTTGTATAAAATTAACAAAGAAAAAGTTAATTTGAGGTTCATTTTTGGAAGATTTAGAGATATAATGTACACATATTGGAAAGAGGGCGTAAGAGTTCCTCAAAACCTGAAGTATTGAAAGTATGAGGTGATGTAAATGGTTAAAAAGGAAATGATAGCTATGCTTCTTGCCGGGGGACAGGGAAGCCGACTGGGAGTTCTTACATCAAAGATGGCTAAACCAGCAGTGTCTTTTGGCGGCAAATACAGAATAATAGATTTCCCATTAAGTAACTGTATTAATTCCGGGGTAGATACAGTGGGTGTTCTTACACAGTATCAGCCATTGAGACTAAATACTCATATTGGAATAGGTATTCCCTGGGATTTGGACCGTAATGTGGGTGGAGTAACAGTACTCCCACCTTATGAGAAGAGCAGTAACAGTGAATGGTATACAGGTACAGCTAATGCAATATATCAGAACCTGGAATATATGGAAATGTACAATCCTGACTATGTACTCATCCTGGGTGGAGACCATATCTATAAGATGGACTATGAAGTGATGCTTGATTTCCATAAATCCAATGGTGCAGAGGTTACTCTGGCAGCGATGCCTGTTCCAATGGAAGAAGCAAAGCGATTTGGTATAGTAATAGCGGATGAAAATAAGAAGATAATAGATTTTCAGGAAAAGCCAGCTGAACCAAGAAGTAATCTGGCCAGCATGGGAATCTATATTTTTAACTGGAAGACTCTGAGGGAAGCACTCATTGCGAAAAAGGATCAGCCAGCGTTGGATTTTGGAAAGCATGTAATTCCTTTCTGTCATGAAAATGGAGCTCCACTGTATGTTTATGAATTTAACAGTTATTGGAAGGATGTAGGAACTCTGCATTCATATTGGGAAGCCAATATGGAGCTTATTGATATTATTCCAGAGTTCAATCTGTATGAGGAATATTGGAAAATATATACAGATTCCAGCATATTGCCACCGCAGTATATTTCTTTTGAGGGCGAAGCAGAAAGATGCATTGTTGGAGAAGGAACTGATATATATGGAAGAGTTCACAATTCTGTAATTGGTCGTGGAGTAACAATTGGAAGAGGAACAGTAATTAAGGACTCCATTATTATGAACAATGTCACCATTGGAGAAAACTGTTCAATCAACAAGGCCATTATTGCAGAGGATGCTGTACTTGGTAATGGAATTGAATTAGGTCTTTGGGATGAAGAACCAAATGACACAAATGCTGAGATATATGACAAGGGCCTCGTTACTATTGGTGAGAAAAGTAATATTCCGTCAGGTGTTAAGGTTGGAAAGAATACAGTAATCTTTGGAATTACAGACAAAGATGATTACAACGATGGATGTCTGGCCAGCGGAAAATCAATTATCAAGGTAGGTGACTGATTATGAGAGCAATAGGAATTATTTTAGCAGGTGGTACCAACCACAGAATGAAAGAACTTACTACAAAGAGAGCTATTGCAGCTATGCCAATAGCCGGAAGTTACAGAAGTATTGACTTTGCTCTTTCTAATATGAGTAATTCACATATTAGCAAAGTGGCTGTGCTGGTTCAGTATAACGCAAAAAGTTTAAGTGACCATCTGGCATCCGCTAAGTGGTGGAATTTTGGACGTAAGCAGGGCGGTCTGATAGTATCAACTCCTTCTGTGACAAATAATAACAGTGCCTGGTATCGTGGAACAGCTGACAGCATGTATCAGAATATTGAGTTTCTGAAAAACAGCCATGAACCATATGTAATTATCGCATCCGGCGACTGCATATATAAGATGGATTATAACAAGCTGTTAGAGTATCACATTGATAAGAAGGCAGACATTACTGTTGTGTGCAAAGATATGCCTATGTCAGTGGAAGTGGAACGCTTCGGTACAATCAAGATGAATGAGGAAAGCAGAATAGAGGACTTTGAGGAAAAACCTATTGCGGCACTTTCTCATACGATATCCTGTGGAATATATGTAATTAGAAGACGTCAGCTCATAGAACTGCTGGAAAAATGTGCAGAGGAAGACCGTTTTGACTTTGTTCGGGACATTCTTATAAGATATAAAAACCAGAAGAAGATTTTCGGCTATAAGATTAACACTTACTGGAAGAATATTGCATCTGTTGAAGACTATTTTGCAGCAAATATGGATTTCCTAAAGGAAGAAACCAGGAATTATTTCTTTAAACAGCATCCAGATATTTATTCCAAGGTTGATGATCTGCCTCCCGCAAAATATAATGTGGGAAGCTATGTTAAAAATTCACTTGTTTCCAGTGGATGTATAATTAACGGACGAATTGAAAACTCGGTAGTGTTTAGAGGTACATTCATAGGAAATAACTGTGTCATTAAAAATTCAGTAATTTTGAATGATATCTATATTGGAGATAATACTTACATTGAGAATTGCATAGTTGAGAGTCATGATACAATTCCAGCGAATTCAACATATAAGGGAGAAGACAAAATTAAAGTGGTACTGGAACAGAATATTAGATATTCTTTCTAAAAAATGTGATAAAATTTTCAGCCTGAGGTTTACTGCCTCAGGCTTTTTTATATATAATATAAGGCTAATAAACAGTAGAGATAATCAGGTGAAGCAATAAATTTGACTGTTTTAGTGTTTTTTTGCGCCTAAAATGTTACACAATGTAAAAACGGAGGTGTGTATGTATATAATAGCAGGACTGGGAAATCCAGAAGCAAAATATATTGGAACAAGGCATAATAGCGGGTTTGCGGTAATTGATAAGATATGCGATAAGCTGAATACAGGACTTAACGGCACTGAGCAAAGAGCGGCTGTGGCGAAGGGGATACTGGCAGGGGAGAAGGTAATCCTGGCAAAGCCCCTTACTTATATGAATTTAAGCGGCGAGAGTATCGGTGCTCTTGCTAATTATTACAAACTGGATCATACGGAAGAAGTGATTGTTATATATGATGATATGGCTTTGGATGTGGGTCAGATTCGTGTCAGAAAAAGTGGAAGTGCCGGCGGACATAATGGAATAAAGAATATTATTGCTCACTTTGGGGATGACAAATTTATTAGAATCCGGGTTGGAGTTGGTGAAAAGCCAAAAGACTATGATCAGGTGGATTTTGTACTGGGCCATTTCCAGGGTGAGGACAAGGTTAGAATAGAGGAAGGGTATAGCCTGGCAGCAGAGGCTGTGGAGTGCATAATATCTGAAGGCGTAGATGCCGCAATGAATAAATATAATAAGAAAAAGAAGATTACAGAATAAGAGTAGTGAAGAGAAAAATACTATGGAAGCATTAAGAAGACCCATCATAGAACTTGGTGAATATGAAAAAATAAGCAGCCTGCTAAAGGAAGATGGACAAAGTATTGCTCTCTTTGGAGCAGCAGATTCTGGCAGACTAAATCTGGCAGATGGATTTGCAGGAAATAAGAAATACAGACTTATTATTACCGCTGATGAAAGTACGGCTATTAGAATAGCTGAGGAGTACAAACTGTATGATAGAAATACAATGTACTATCCTGCCAGAGACATAATGTTCTATGAGGCAGATATACAGGGTCGAGAGTTGGAAATTGCAAGAATGAAGGCAATACGACGCCTGTTAAACGGATCACCGGCTACAGTGGTTACAACCATAGAAACTCTTCAGACCTGTCACCGCATGCCGGAGGCAATCAAAGCCAATATTTTAAAGCTGGAAAAGGGTGGATCAATCAGTGAAGATAACCTAAAGAGAAAGCTGGTACTGTTGGGTTATGAAAATGTATATCAGGTTGAAGCACCAGGGCAGTTCTCGGTTCGAGGGGGATTGGTTGATGTATTTGACCTTACTGAGGAAAATCCATATCGAATAGAATTCTGGGGTGACGAAATTGAATCGTTACGTTCTTTTGATATTACAAGCCAACGATCAATAGACAGATTAGGCCAGATTGAGATATATCCAGCAGCAGAAAGCTTAGCCAGTGAGGGGGAGCTGGCTGCTGCATGTAAAAAAATCAGGAATGAAGGAAAGAAAAGAGTTGATGAGCTAAGAGACAAGTTCCTTACAAAGGAAGCGCACAGACTATATTCAAGATTGCTGCCCTTTGATGAAAATCCGGATGATATCAGAGATTATATTAGCTTGGAGAGCTTCATTCCATATATTCAAAAGGGCTTTGGAAGCTTTTTAAACTACTTTGACCCAGAAGATACAGTCCTGATTCTGGATGATGCTGGTAGACTGGCAGACAGAGGGTCAGCCTTTTTTGACAGCTCCAGTGACAGCCTGAAGGGAAGGTATGAGAAGGGATATATTCTAAAGGAAGAAATGAAAATATGCTGCTCTGTTAAGGAAGCAGCAAAAAGCTGTGAAGACTTTAGGAGAATTATCTTTTCGACAAATATACAGAAAAATAAGATTTTTGTAGCAAAGCACAGCTTCCCAATAGAGACAAAGGCATGTGCACCCTATAGCAACAGCTTTGAATTACTGGTAAAGGACCTGACAAACTATAAAAAGCAGGGCTACAGAGTATTGCTTTTGTCCAACTCTGTAACCAGAGCAAAACGACTGGCTACAGACCTTAGAGAATATGAATTAAGTGCAGTATATTCCAGTGATCCGGCAAGACAGGTGCAGCCTGGTGAGATACTTGTATCAAACGGTAGCATACGCAGGGGATTTATTTATCCACTCATAAAATATGCTGTAATCAGTGAAGGAGATATATTCACTGAAACTAAGAAAAAGAAGAAAAAAAGATTTTCTGATGGAATAAAAATAACCTCTTTTAACGAGCTTAACATTGGGGACTATGTTATCCATGAAAGCTATGGCCTGGGAATCTACAGAGGAATTGAAAAGGTAGAGGTTAATCATACCATTAAGGATTATATGAAGATTGAGTATGCTGGTGAATCGAACCTGTACGTGCTGGCTACCAACTTTAATATGATTCAAAAATATGCATCAGCTGATTCCAAGAAGCCTAAGATAAATAAGCTTGGAACTCTAGAGTGGACCAACACCAAGAATAAAGTTAAAACTGCGGTTCAGGAGGTGGCCAGGGATCTGGTTGAGCTGTATGCAAAGAGACAGCAGCAAAACGGATTTGTGTTTGATAGAGATAACCTGTGGCAAAAGGAATTTGAAGAGCTGTTTCCCTTTGAAGAAACCAGTGATCAGCTGAATGCAATCGTTGATACAAAAAAGGATATGGAGAGTCCACGAATAATGGACAGACTCATATGTGGAGATGTGGGATACGGTAAGACTGAGATAGCTATTCGTGCTGCTTTCAAGGCTGTACAGAGTGGAAAACAGGTTGCTTACCTGGTTCCAACTACAATCCTGGCAAAACAACACTACAATAACTTTCTTCAGCGTATGAAAGATTTCCCGGTTAATGTGGAGCTGCTATGCAGATTTAAAACTGCAGCTGAGCAGAAGGTTACGGTGACAGGCCTTGGTAAGGGAAATGTTGATATTGTAATAGGTACCCACAGGATTCTGTCAAAGGATGTGAAATTTAAAGATTTGGGTCTTCTGATTGTGGATGAGGAACAACGTTTTGGTGTTACTCACAAAGAGAAGATAAAAAAGCTTAAGGACAATGTGGATGTATTGACTCTGTCGGCTACTCCCATACCAAGAACACTTCACATGTCATTGTCTGGAATTAGAGATATGAGCCTACTTGAAGAAGCTCCGGAAGACAGAATGCCTATTCAGACCTATGTGTGTGAATATGATGAGGAGATGGTAAGAGAGGCTATCAGAAGAGAACTTGCCAGAGGAGGACAGGTATACTATGTGTATAATTTTGTCAATACCATAGCTGATGTGGCTGCGAAAATACAGCACCTTGTTCCTGATGCAAATGTGGCCTTTGCCCATGGAAAGATGAAGGAGTCTGAACTTGAAAACATTATGTCAGACTTCGTGTCCGGAGATATTGATGTATTGGTTTCTACAACTATCATTGAAACAGGACTGGACATTTCTAATGTAAATACAATGATAATACATGATTCTGACAGGCTTGGATTATCTCAGCTCTATCAGCTTCGTGGGCGTGTGGGCAGATCTAACAGAAATGCATATGCATTCCTAATGTATAGGAAGGATAAGCTGTTAAAGGAAGTGGCAGAAAAAAGACTGGCAGCTATTAGGGAATTCACAGATCTGGGAAGTGGATTCAAGATTGCCATGAGAGACCTGGAAATAAGAGGAGCTGGTAATATTCTGGGAGAAGCCCAGAGCGGTCACATGGAAGCTGTTGGTTATGACTTATACTGTCGTCTGCTAAACGAAGCGGTGAGACAGTTAAAGGGTGAAATAGTAGAAGAAAGCTTTGAGACAGTAGTCGAGCTGGAGACAGATGCGTATATTCCAGATACCTATATCCTTAATGAGATACAAAAGCTGGATATATATAAAAGAATTGCTACTCTTGAATCGGAAGATGAAAGACTGGAGATGGAAAAGGAACTGGAGGATCGATTTGGTCAGATTCCAGGTAGTGTAAAGTGGCTGTTACGAATAGCTATTCTAAGAGCCAGAGCTCATAAACTGCATCTGACAAAGATAATTGGAAAAGAAGAAAGAATAAAGTTTTTGTTTTGGGACAAGGCAAAGATTCGCACTGAAAATATCCCTGCACTGTTAGCAAAATACAGAAATGATATGACGTTTGATCCAAAAGGAACCCCCAGTCTTGAATACAGATACCACAAATCTGGAATTATTGAAAAAGACCAGGAGAATTTATTGGTTTTATTAGAAGGATTGTTGGGTGAAATGGAACTCAAATTGCTTGAAAGCCTTCCTTAAGTCTAGTATAATTTTATATGATTAGGTACAGTTTGCGCGGACATAATACACTTGAAAAAATGTGTTTGTTTCGCACCTTACAGGGTAGAGCAGCATGGAAGATAACAGATTGTATGCAGGTTTTGAACAAAAAAAGCAGACCGAGTTAAGAGAAGCAATTAACAGGGGCGAGTTTGAAATAAAAGTTGTTCCTAGATATAACTGCCTTAATGGAATAATGTCGGGAGGAGAGGCAGTAGTTGTCTGGAATCACCCCTCCAAGGGAGAAATCCATAGAGATGATTTCTGGGAACTGGTTGAAGCTACCGGTCTGATTGAGGAGTTCGACTATTATATTTGGGAGACAGTGTGCAAGGAGATTTCACAAAATCAAACCAGTACAACCAGAAATAATGCGCTTCTCATCAGTCTGAATGAGACTGATTTAAGAAATGAAAATCTGATTACTCTGTTGGATGGCCTGATTGAGGATTATAAGATTACTAAAAAGCAGTTGGAACTAGGAATAGACGAGGCTGAATTTAGAAATGAAAATAATAGGGAACAATTAGATATGCTCTATCGGAAGGGATATTCGATTGTTGCCGAGAATATGGGAAGAGATAAGTTTTCCGTTGATATCAAAAGGATCGGATTACTTAAAGGAATTAAGTTAGCAAACAATCTGATAACTACCTATGACCAGAGCCAGGGAAAAAGTATTGCAATATATTCCCTAATTATGATGTCTAAAGCGTTAGACATTCAGGTGTATGGATACAAAGCAAAGACAAAGGACCAGCTACAGTTTCTTATGGATTGTGGATGCACACAGATTATAGGAAATCTGGAGGGCAAACATATTAGTCTGAAAGAGTATTTTGAAAAGACGGTGGACGAAGAGTTTGAAAGTCTTCTGGAGAGCAATAAAAAGGGAATTCTCGTTATAGATGACAGTAAGATGGTAAGAATGGCACTCATTCAGGCCCTGGGTAATAATTTTAGATATTATCAGGCTGACAATGGTCAAGAGGGACTGGATATTTACTATCGAGAGGCTGATAATATCAATCTGATAGTTACAGACATTTTTATGCCGGTTATGGACGGATTTGAATTTATTTCAAAATCTCAGAAGGACCCAATAAGATGTAACATTCCAATTATTGTAGTTACAAGTAATGGGGAATTGGAAAAGGAAATTCAAGCACTGATGCTGGGCGCGGTTGATGTAATTCAGAAGCCCTATGATCCGGTTGTTGTGCGTCAGAGAGTGAAGAATGTACTAAAAATGTCGGAAGATGAATGGATAAAGATGCGTATCCGGCTAATGTACGAATAGTTTTGTTTTTGTGTAATAAAGGAAATTGTTTATGGCACGTTTGGTGGCATGGATAAAAAAGAGTATTACTCCATATTTTAATGAGGATATTAAGGTTGAACAGCTTCTGTTTAATCTAATAGTATTTATGGCCACCATAGCAGGCACAATATCTGCTATCTCGTCGGTGTTTGTAGGTGCACCAATAGAGCAGACAATTGTTGTATCCTTTGCCCTGGTAATTATGTACTATGGATTATATCTGGCAAATGCCAAGAAGAGATATAATACCTCATCCTTTATTATTACATTTGGTGTAGCCATTTTCCTGTTCCCAATTATGTTTATTACGGGTGGCGGAGTCAATGGTGGTATGCCTATCTGGTTTATTCTGGGCATTATTTTCACCTTTGCAGTGTGCAATGGTGTGGTTTTCTGGGTAATGACCATACTGGAAGTAGTTGTCTATACACTGATACTGTTGGTCTGCTATCTGTACCCTGAAAGCGTTAGCAGACTAAAGTCTGTGAAAGCAGAATATTTGGATATATGGCAAAGTATAATGATAGTCGGAATAATAGTTGGAGTAATGTTTCGCTTCCAGGCAGCTAACTATCAGAGAATACTTAGAAAAAATGAAGAACAGCGCGCCAGTATGGAGGCTCTAAAGATAGAGGTTGAACGGGCCAGCAATTCAAAGAGCGATTTTTTGGCAAACATGTCTCATGAAATTCGTACTCCCATGAATGCAATTATCGGAATGGCACGAATAGCCCTAAATTCAGAAGAAGAACTGCCAGAAGATGTAAAGCAGAATCTTCAGGATATTCTGGGGTCAGGCAATTCCCTTTTGTCTATTATTAATGACATTCTGGATTTCTCAAAGATAGAATCCGGAAAGCTGGAGATAGTTCCGGCGACTTTCAACTTATCTACACTGATTCATGACGTAATTATCGTTATTAAGATCAAGGTGGAAGAAAAAATGTTGGATTTGAAATTAGATATTGATCCAACAATACCGGATGTGCTATTTGGAGATGAGGTTAGAATCAAACAGATTTTGACAAATATTCTGAATAATGCAGTTAAATTTACTGAACACGGGTCAATAACTCTAAAAGCAAATTGGGATAGAATTGGAGATAAGGCCAGAATAATCTTTTCAGTTATTGACACTGGTCAGGGTATTAAAAAGGAAAATCTGGATAGTATGTTTGAAAGATTTTCCAGACTTGAAATTAGAAAAAACAGAAGTATAGAGGGCACTGGTCTTGGACTGGCTATATCAAGTCAGCTGGCTGATATGATGGGCGGAGATATTCGTGTTGAAAGCGAATATGGAAAAGGAAGTACCTTTATCATTACCATCAAGCTTCGCATTATGGACGAAACAAAGGTCTATGGTGATGGAAGCAATTATAAAGAAGCCCGCAAGCAAAGTGAGAAAAGAAAGAATATTAAATTCCCTGGTGCCAAGGTGCTGGTTGTTGATGATAATCAGATGAATCTAAGGGTTGCAAAAGGTCTGCTGGGACCATACCAGACCGAATTATCAATGGTGGACAGTGGATATGCGGCCATTGATGCCTGCAAAGAGACAGATTATGATTTGATACTATTAGATCATATGATGCCAAACTTTGACGGACGGGAAACACTGGAAGCACTAAGAAAATTAGAGTTATTCCATTCGCCGGTAATTGCTCTTACAGCAAATGCAATGCAGGGTGTAGAGCAGCAGTATCTGAGTTGGGGATTCAATGGCTATATTGCAAAGCCTATAAAACCTGAGGTGTTGGAAGCAACTCTGGAGAAATTCCTGGTAAAATATGCGGAAGATGAATCTGTAAATGATGACTTAAATGAAGATGGTCTGGAAAAATATAAGGATACAGAAGTTGCAAATATCATTAAGTCAGACAATGTTGATAAAGCTGTAGAATTAGTTGGAAATAGCAAAGGAGATATGGTGATGGCAGATAATATTGTAAAAGATGCAAAACTTGATGAGGCTGTTGGCCTTTCATTTCTTGGAAATAGTATGGAAATGTATATTGAGGTGCTGGAAATATACATGGTAGAAAGCGCGGAAAATGAGGAAAAGATGGCTGAGTATATAGCTGATGGAAAGTGGAAAAACTATGCATCAGTGGC
>DCIJ01000086.1:0-3074 GCA_002315945.1 Lachnospiraceae bacterium UBA1729
AAATTTCTGTCGAAGGTATCCACCAGACATTTATTTCCAGTCAGAGTCTCAAAGGTAATGGGATTTATAAAATTAGTAGCATTTCTAGTCATCAAAACTGTTACATCTGCATTCAGTTTCTTTAACATACTGGCAAGATTTGCAATTTTATAGGCTGCAATACTGCCTGTCACTGCCAATACAATATGCTTATTCTTTAACACAATACACCTCCAAGTGCTGTAATATTAGTCCCTCAGACCATTTTTCAAGCTGGCTTTAAGTCCGGCAATCCTGCCCTCATCAAGCTTTATTATCTGTCCCTCATCTAACCCGTCAAGAGTAATGTTTACTACTCTTACTCTCTTTAATTCAACAACCTGATAACCAAAGACCTGGCACATACGCCTTATCTGTCTGTTGATTCCCTGGGTGAGCACAATATTGAACATATCCCTGCTTATTTTTTTTACTTTACATTTTCTGGTTGTAACATCCAGTTCCGGAATATAGACACCCTCTGACATTTTTTTTATAAAATCATCTGTCACAGGCCTGTTGACTCTTACCTCATACTCCTTCTCATGGCCATTGGCACCCTTCATCATACTCTGAATCAGATCACCATCACCAGTCAGAATAAGCAGGCCCTCTGAATCCCTGTCCAGACGTCCTGCATAGGTTACCCTTTCGGTTATTCCAAGCCTTTTTATCTCGTCTTCAATGGTTATCCTGGCGTGTTCATCTCTTTCAGTGCAGGTGACTCCCCTGGGCTTGTAATAGGCATATACGCCAAAGGTTTTCGGCAGGGTAACAGTCTGTCCATCCACCACTACCTGGTCACCTTCCTCAACCAGTGATCCCATCTCAGCCCGTTCTCCATTTATGTAAACCAAGCCTTCTTCTATTAATTTGTCTGCACCCCGCCTGGAGCAGACTCCACACTGGGCCAGATATTTATTAATCCTCATACAATGCTACACTCTAAATCTTCTGGACAGTTCTGCCCTGGCCCTACTTCCACCAATAATAACTACACCTAAAAATACAAACAGACTAAGCCCCAGAGCAATGTAACCTAACAGAGGCTGACTGCTAATACCAGCTATGGCAAGGACAATTGGAAGGAGGCTTACAACTACCATACCGCATTCCAGAATAATATAGCTCTGCCAGTTTCTAAAGTTCAGTGCCATCATCAGAACATAGAACAATTCCACCACGATAATAGCTACCGGAAGCACATAATTTACCGACCATCTCCTAAATCCTACCAGATAATCAATGGAGGATAAAAACAGAACTGTGGCCACTGCTGCAAAAAAGAGTCTTGATTTATAACTCTTGTTATCCTTAATAAACATGGTGGTTATATATATGGCATACAGACTTGCTGCCACCACAAACAGACTCCACTGGAGTCTGTAATCGCGCATAAAATCAATTGTCACACACAGGAGACTTGCTGCAACTGCAATAAAAACCATTATCCTGTAGGTAAGGTTTATTATTCTCTTATGCCCCTTCACATCAGGATAGGTATTTACACCCTGATATTCACCCTCCAGCACCGAACCACACAGGGGGCAAAAGTGAGTGTCATCATTTATGTAAACCTGGCATGCCGGACATCTGTTTTTTTCTTTTTCTTTCATATTCACCTAATACCAAACACCGTTAGTTTCAATTTCCACATCTATTCCGTCTGCTGCAATCTGCCTGAAGAGAATTCGGGGGACAATGGTATCCTCAAATCCGCTACTGATTGAATAAGCCAGTCTGCCCTTATAGGAACAGATGGACCCCTTAAGCTCCTGTCCTCTGGAAAAGGCCAGATAAGCTGTGAACATATCTACATAAGGCTCATATTCAGACTCTAGCTTTATCTCACCCACATTGGTAACAGTGGTTGTGTTAGCATCTGCATTTTTATAATACACATACTTTATAGCAATATTCTTAAGAGGCAGAGGTACCGCTCTGGCTGCAAGTATTTTTTCATTGGATACATTATAAGAAAAAATCTGTTCCAGATGATCCTTATCCAGCTGACTGGCCAGCTGATCTCTCACAGAGGCTGTAAGCTCTTCAAAAGTAATCTCCTCCTGGCCCAGGGTATCAGGCCCCACCTCTGCACTAATCATTACAAAGAAATTGTTGGTGGTATTTGAGTTAAAATAGGGTCTCAAATTAACAGGTACTGCACAGCGAACAGGTCTTCTTCCCGTCACACGGCTTCTGTTGGCCTTGTATATGGCCCATACCATACAGCTAACCAGATAATCATTGATGGAACATCCATACTTCTGTCTTGCCACCTGTTTTATCTCGGCCACATCCATAAGTCCGTGCATTACGCCAAATCCTCCCTGAGGCAGACGTCTTCCGGACAGATGGAATGATCTTAACAGCTTGTAGGCGCTTTTATTTCCCTTGCGGTAATGGGCAAGGAAGCTGTCCTCCATATTGAGACTGGTTCCTGCAGCCAGTCTGTCCTTTTTCTTTTCTGCCAGCTCCGAATGAGCAAGTCTCAGGTACTGATATACTAACTCCTTCATAAAGTTGAAGCCCCCAAAGCCATCAGCCAGGGCATGAAAAACCGACAGATTTATTCTGTTTCTATAGTACGTCACTCTGAACAGATAGCTGTTGTTCTTGGTAGCATGAATAAGTCGGCAGGGATACATATTCTCTTCTCTGACCCGGGGTGGCTTCTTGCCATTTTCCTCCAGATAGTACCAGAATACGCCTCGCCTCAGCCGAACATCAAAACCAGGAAATCTGGGCGTCACAATATCGACTGCCTTCTGAAGTACCAGTGGGTCAATTGCCTCTTTAAGTACTGCAGACAGTCTGTAGGTATTCGTCAAATTCTCCCCTGCAATAACAGGAAATACATTTGCTGTATTGTCCAGAGTATGCCAACGTTTTTCTCTCATCTACTTTTTACGCATCCTGTTTGATAAGTCTTCTGATTGCCTCTACTGCAACTCTGATTGCTCCCTCGGTATCATGTACCTGAGGATTGTCGAGACCCTTCTTAGCACGCTCCTGATTAGCAACTACCAGGAAGCAGGATCCAACTCTTACACGCA
>DCIJ01000086.1:3141-3668 GCA_002315945.1 Lachnospiraceae bacterium UBA1729
CCCATTTTGATCCAGGCATCCCATTTATTCATCAGTTCATAGCCTACAGGCATTATCTCAGGCTCATGCTGGCCAAAGAAGGAGTCCTTACACTGTACAACTCCCACATGGTTTCTAATTCCCAGAGCCTTGGCGCTGTCTCTCATGGCACATAAAACATCTATATCAGCCACTGCAGGATATTCGATGGGGGCAAATTCCTTGCTGGTACCCTCCATTCGGATAGCTCCACTGGCAATAACAATATCACCACCGATTATTTCCTCCTGCATACCTCCACAGGTACCTACTCTCAAAAAAGTGTCCGCGCCACATTTTGAAAGTTCGTCTATTGCAATACTTGCTGATGGACCACCAATACCTGTTGATGTAACACTAACCTTGACTCCATCCAGATAACCTGTATAGGTCACATACTCTCTGCTGTCAGCCACCAGTTTTGCATCATCAAAATGAGCTGCAATCTTGCTGCAGCGCTTAGGATCCCCTGGAAGAATTACATATCGTCCCACGTCCCCAGGTCCCAC
>DCIJ01000086.1:3750-5269 GCA_002315945.1 Lachnospiraceae bacterium UBA1729
ATTATTGTAATTGTACTATTTTATCATATCTGGTGCCAAAACTCACTTAATACTTGGCCTACATTTCTTTCATCAACCACAAATCTGTCGCTCCATTCCTTTGGAAACATAGTCTGGTAATGAGCTTCAAGAAATCTCTCTTCCAAAAGAATAATAACACCTGTATCTTCACTGGTTCGAATCACCCTTCCGGCAGCCTGTTCCACCTTGTTAAGACCTGGAATCTTGTAGGCATAGTCAAAGCCACTATAACCATTTTCATCAAAATAGTCCCTCATAATGTCTCTCTCAACACTGATTCCGGGCATTCCATTGCCGATGATAATTGCTCCAATAAGCTTTTGACCAGCCAGGTCAATCCCTTCTGAAAATATTCCACCCAGCACGCAGAAGGCCAGCAGGTTATTTCTATCCCCCGTAAAGCGACTTAAGAAGAATTCTCTTTCTTCTTCGCTCATCTTCTCCTTTTGGGCAATCAGCTCCTGGGTCATGGGATTAATATAGTCCATTTCGTATATGCTTCGAACCTGCTCCAGCATCGCGAAGGAAGGAAAGAAAACCATGTAATTTCCAGGCCTTTTGCTTACTATCTGACTAATATAGGCAGACATCTTTCGATATTCCTTTTCTCCACGTCTGGTATATCTGCTGGTAACATCTCTCCCTATGCATAACGCGCGTTTTTTAGTGTCAAACACTGAATTTGCATATATTTCAAAGTCTTCAGCCTTACCTCCCAGCAATCCCTTATAGTACTGTATTGGCAACAGGGTGGCTGAAAACAGGATACAGCTCACCGCCCTGAGCATTACATTCTCCAGATTAAAGGAAGGATCAATACACAGCTGTTTCAATCGAAAGCATTCATCCTTTTCACAATAGATCCGGTACCTTTCATCCCTGATACCCTCTACATACTGAAAATGAGCGGCCTTGAAATAAAAGTCCAGCACATCCTTTCTCACAGAATCTGTAAACTCATTTCTGTCTCTTTCCAGAAAGGCCTCCAGCTTGGTAACTGCTCGCCCTAAAGCCTTGGATACTTCATTATAATCTGCCAGAAGCAGGTGCGAATCACACTGCTTTTTTAATTTTTGCATCTGTCTGGACAGGGAACCCAGGCTTGTAGCCAGCTTGGTATCCACATTGACCACCAGGCTCCTCAACTGTTTGACCTCTTCCAAAACCAGATCGGCCGAATACATTTCTCTGCTCCGGTCTAACAGATTGTGGGCCTCGTCCACCAGAAAGATATATCTGCCACTATTGCCCTCTGCAAAAAATCTTCTCAGGTATACATGCGGATCAAAGGCATAATTGTAATCGCATATTACCCCATCCGAAAAAAGGCTGATATCAAGGGCCAACTCAAAAGGACACACCTGATGCGTTTGGGCATAATTTTCAATAATATCCCTGCTAAAATCCGACTCATGGGTCAGCACATCAAACAGTGCATCATTAATTCTGTCCAAATGTCCCTTGGCTCTTGGGCAGGCCTTTGGATTGCAGTCGCACT
>DCIJ01000006.1 GCA_002315945.1 Lachnospiraceae bacterium UBA1729
CTGGGGATACCTGTTGGCAGGATAAAAATATTTGCAATCATTGATTCTTAATTTGTTGACAAACTTGTATAAAATTTCTACTATGTGAATAACATTATTATTAGGGAAAGGTTCTTTTGAAGGAAAGGAGCGCTTATGAAATTAGCGGATTTGAATACAGGTACACCAATTATTATGAGTGTATTTGACAAGGATGAATGTGTAGCTGAAATCTGGGGAAAAATCAGAAAGAATAGTGAAAAGGAAACCAGTATTGATATTTTTTGCTACAAGGGACAGAATGTCAATTTTAATGCGCCTCAGTATCACATTTCTGCAAAGGTTTATCAGGATGGTGAGCATGAGATAAGCTGGGAAAACAGAAAGGTTGGAAAAGGAGACGCAGACACTGTTTTAGTTGAGCAGAGAGATAATTTTCGAATCTATATTGGAGATGCCTGTGAGTGCGTCACTGATGGAGAAGAGACCGCAGTACTGTTGGTTGACCTTAGTGAAGGCGGTTTCAGAGTTATGAGCCGTACTGAGTTTAAGCCTGGAAGTCCAATCTCTATTATGCTTGAGACCGATGATGGCGAGCTTAAGATGAAGGGGCAGATTGTCTGGGGCAAGAAGGTTGCACCTGAGAGATTTATCTATGGCTGCAAGATGAGTGAAGAACAGGAGCTGACCAAGATTAAGGCTTTCTTAGAACTTAAGCAGAAGAATCTTAAGGAAGAATTTGAATCATCCTTGGCTAAGTAAAGTATTTTTGGATGAGTTTATGATAACGGCATATATTACAATAAGTATAATATTTTGCATACTCCTTTTGGTTTGTGCTCTAAAGATTGATGGAAAAGGGGCTGTAGCTAGAATGTTACAGCCTCTGCTTAGTATGGGCATCTTTTCCATCATTTTGAATGTGATCTATATTCTGGCCAATGATGCCCACTTTGCTGATATCGTACTGGGGATTTTCAACCTGAGTATAGATTTACTGTTGATGCAGCTTCTCAGATTTGCACTGTATTATACAGACAGCAAGGTTAATTTCAAAGCTATTCATTGTGGACTCCTGGTACTGGTTGGTACAGACGGAATAGGTCTGATTACCAATTTTTGGCACCATATGGCATACAGGCATATTCCAGTAGAGGTGGAACCGGGTCGCATCCTGTATGTTAGGGATGAAGTTGGAATTCTGTTTGGCTACCATGTGATTGTATGCTATATCATTGTGCTGCTGACAATCATTGCTTATGGAATAGGTATTTCCAAATCTTCATCTGCATATCGTGGCAGATATTTAGGAATTCTTTGTTCCTATTCGGTTACCATTCTTGGAGACTGTCTGAGCTGTGCCACCAAAAGCTACATTAAGTTTGGTGTACTGGCATTTTCCATTCAGGCAATTGCAATCTATCTGATTGTTCTGATTTTTGCCAAAGATGCAGAACAGCGTATTATGCGTACCGAGGTGCTTAGGCGTATTCAGAATGGTATCATCTGTTTTGATGAAAAAGGAAGGGTAGTCTTCGCAAATAAAATATTTTGGGAACAGCTGGAGACAGAGCCCCAGATTGACAAGGCTGAGGGACAGATAAAAGAGTATTTTGATGCCGGAAGTCATCTGAAAACCGAATCTGACAAGTGGAATCTGGAACTGGATGTTAAGGGTGAAAATAAATATTTTGAAGTAGAAAGCCAGAACTTTTTTGATAGAAAGAATAGATTTAAGGGCTGCTATTTTGGTATGACAGACAGAACTGAAAGGCATACCTTCTATACCAATCAGTTAAAAAATGCTATGGATGATTCCAGAAATAAGGCTGAAATACTGTCCAGAACCAGTCATGCCATCAGGACTCCTGCCAATACCATATACGGAATGAATGAGATGATTCTCAGGGAATGTAAGGATCCGGAAATATTAAAATACGCAGAGCATATTAAGAATTCATCGGATGTGCTGATTGATCTGTTAGATGACATTGTGGATTTTTCAAATATAGAAGCTGAAAAGCTGGAGTTAGAAACCCAGAATTATCATCCTGATGAGATGGTACGTAATGTGTATAATGCGACAAAGGAAAGGGCTGAATTAAAAGGTCTGGAATATACTGTCTCGCTGGATGAAAAAATACCAAGCGTTCTGCATGGAGACCGGGTGCGTATAGAGCAAATTCTGGTTAATCTGATTTCAAATGCCATTAACTATACAGAAAGCGGTTTTGTTAAGGTTAATATTGCCTGGGACAGAAATGGAATACGAGCCAATGTAAAGGATTCGGGAATTGGCATTAAGGAAGAAAGTATGTCCAAGCTTTTTAATGCATATGCCAAGGTTGAGGATTCCTCCATTGATGCTATCAAGGGCACTGGACTGGGATTAAGCATAACAGCCAAGCTGGTGGACATGATGTCTGGTACAATCGGAGCTAATTCCATATATGGAGTGGGAAGTAATTTTGAGGTATTTATACCCCAGACGGTTAAGAATCCCAAGAGAGTTGGAAGGTTTTTCCTGGATCCGGACAGTAGGAATAATGCTGTCGCTGATTCAGTATTTGTCTGTGAGGGAGCCAGAGTTTTAGTGGTTGATGACAATACTCTCAACAGAAGAGTGTTCTGTAATTTCCTTAAAAATTCCAGAATGAGGATTGACGAAGCCAGTGGTGGACAGGCAGCACTGGACTTATTAAAGACTGAGAAGTACGATATCATATTTATTGACTATATGATGCCTGATATGGATGGAATGGAAACCTTCCAGAAAATGAAGGAAATGAAAAATTGCCCCAATGTAGACGTTCCCACAATTATGCTGACAGCAAATGTGCTGGCAGGTGTCAGGGATGAATATATCAGGGTTGGGTTTACGGACTTCTTAAGCAAGCCAATAAATCCAAATAAGCTGGAGGATATGCTAAGAACATACATTAGAAAAAACTGATTGGGAAAGTCTGGTTAAGAAAGCTTAATTGAAAAAGGCTGATATGAAAAAAATAGGATTTTTTGGGATAGTACTTGGAATATTTGCAGGTGAGCATTATATCAAGGAAAAAATTGAAAAGGGTGTTAAATTAAAGAGACTTCCGGGTATTTTGGTTACAAGATACCATAATTATGGTGCCTTCAGAAATCTTGGACATAAACGCCCTCTGTTAATTAAGCTGGTCTCAGTGTTGTTGACAGTTATCCTAAGTATAGTTTACATAATGACTCTGGGAAGGGCGGGAAAGAATCTGCTGAAGATTGGACTGTCCCTGCTGTTAGGAGGCGCCTTTTCAAACACCTATGACCGCCTGAAGCGGGGGTATGTGGTTGATTATATCCGTTTCAGGGTTAAATGGCGTTTCCTTAGGGATATGATATTTAATATTTCAGACTTTTTTATTATTATTGGAGCACTTCTAAGTGGAATAAGTGCTTAAGTGATGACAGATTAGTGTAAATATTTCACAAAAAACATTTGTCTTTTCATGCACATTTTGTTAAAATTGACATTAGCCGATGGAGTAGGGGTACTTCCTAGGCTAATGTTTTTTTTGCCTTTTTCTTTAGAGAAGGGGCCTTTATTCTGAATTCAGAATAAAAATAATATAGCCTCAGGCCACCGGCCTGGGGCAAAGATACGGAGGAATAGCAAAAATGAATGTTTACACAACTGACAAAATCAGAAATATCGTGCTCTTAGGTCATGGCGGTGCTGGTAAGACTAGTCTTGCTGAAGCATGTGCATACCTGGCAGGTCTTACCTCCAGAATGGGCAAGGTTTCTGATGGCAACACCATAAGCGATTATGGTAAGGAAGAACAGAAGCGACAGTTTTCAATTAGTACTTCACTTATCCCATTAGAGTGGGAAGGTGTTAAGATTAATATTCTTGATACTCCTGGTTATTTTGATTTTGTAGGCGAGGTTGAGGAAGCCGTTAGTGCAGCTGATGCAGCTATTATTGTAGTTTCTGGAAAGTCCGGAGTAGAAGTAGGTACAGAGAAAGCTTGGGAAATCTGTGAAAAATATAAGCTGCCACGTATGGTATTTGTTACAGATATGGACGTGGATAATGCTTCCTATCGTCAGGTTGTGGAAGACATGACTGAGAAGTATGGTAAGAGAATGGCTCCCTTCCATCTTCCTATCAGAGAGAATGAAAAGTTTGTTGGATATATCAATGTTATTGCAGAGACAGCCAACAGATGGCAGGGCAAGGAAGTTGTTGCCTGCGAAATCCCTGATTATAACAAGGCTAACCTGCAGATATGCCGTGATACTCTTATGGAAGCAGTTGCTGAAACCAGTGAAGAGTTTATGGACAGATATTTCTCAGGAGATACCTTCTCAGAGGCAGAGATCAGAGCTGCAATTAGAACCAACGTATTAGACGGATCAATTGTTCCCATGTCGATGGGCTCCAATGTGCTGTGCCAGGGTGTATATACTCTGTTGGATGATATTGTAAAATATTTCCCAAGCCCTGAAAATCGTGAGATGGCTGGTGTTAACCTTAAGACCAATGAGATTTTCCAGGCTGATTATGATTTTGCAAAAGCAAAGTCAGCTTATATCTTTAAGACAATCGTGGATCCCTTCATTGGAAAATATTCAATGATTAAGGTTTGCTCAGGTGTTCTTAAATCAGATGATATGATGTATAACCAGGAAAAGGATGTCGAGGAGAAGATTGGTAAGATCTATGTTCTCCAGGGTAATAAGCCTATTGAGGTACCAGAGCTTCATGCAGGAGATATTGGTGCATTAGCTAAGATTACTGCAGCAAGAACCGGTAATACTCTTTCAACCAAGGCTACACCTATCCGCTTTGGTAAGGCTGAGATATCTACTCCTTATACATACAAGAGATATTTCGTTCCTAACAAGGCTGATGTTGATAAGGCAAGCTCAACTCTTCAGAAGATGACCCATGAGGATCAGACACTTAAGATTGTTAATGATTCTGAAAACCGTCAGATGCTAATCTATGGTATGGGTGATCAGCATCTGGATATTGTTGTAAGCCGTCTTATGAATGAATATAAGGTTGCTATTGAACTTCAGACTCCTAAGATTGCATTTAGAGAGACTATTAAGAAGACTAGTGATGTTGAGTACAAGTATAAGAAGCAGTCTGGTGGACATGGTCAGTATGGTCATGTAAAGATGCGTTTCTCACCTCTGGGTGATGTAGAAAAAGCATATGAATTCACTCAGGAAGTAGTTGGTGGATCAGTTCCTAAGAACTTCTTCCCTGCAGTAGAAAAGGGCTTACAGGAATCTGTAGTAAGAGGTCCTCTGGCAGCATATCCTGTAGTTGGAATTAAGGCTGTATTATATGATGGAAGTTATCATCCTGTAGATTCATCTGAAATGGCATTCAAGACTGCAACAGTTCAGGCCTTCAAGAAGGGCGTTATGGAAGCAGGTCCTATTCTTATGGAGCCTATTGCTTCTCTCAAGGTTACAGTACCTGACAAGTATACAGGTGATGTAATGGGTGATTTGAACAAGAGACGTGGACGTGTGCTTGGAATGAATCCTGTGGCTGGTGGCAAGCAGGTGATTGAAGCTGATATTCCTATGATGGGTCTGTTTGGTTACTGCACAGATCTTCGTTCCATGACTGGTGGACGCGGAGACTATGCTTATGAGTTTGCACGCTATGAGCAGGCACCTTCAGATATCCAGGAGAAGGAAGTTGCTGCAAGAGCTGCCAAGGTTGCAGAAAATTCTGCTGAATAATATTACATAATAAAGTATTACTTTAATTTAGGGAGGGCCTTTGGGCCCTCTTTTTGTTGCACAAGACCGGTAAGCAGCATAATCCTTGTATGAAATTTTTTTTGCCGATTTGCTCCATTTTGGGGTTATGTATAATTGGCAAAATGAATAAAAAATGAAAGAATATGTAAAACTATTTAGTGAAAGCACACAAAAATATTTACAAAAAAATACACATGAGATAAAATAACACTTAAACGCAGTAAACGTAGCGTTGCTATGTGAATAATTTGTTACTCGCGAGGTGAGACCTATGAAAAAGAGAAAAGCAAGTATTAAATGGACATTACTGAGAATTACTATTATTCCGATTGTGCTACTTATTGGAATCCTGACACTTGTATCTGTTGGGAAGATGAAGTCGGCAATGGAAGCTGAGGTAGTAGATGGACTGAAGGGAATGTGCACCATTTCCAGAAGTAGTATCGTATCATTAAATTCTGATCCCCTTGAAATAAGAGATAATGTTTTGTACAAGGGAGAAATTGCTATTGGAAGTAATGAAGCTATATTAGATGATTTTGTAGAAGGGACAGATTATGACCTGACCATTTTCTATGGAGATACCAGATATATTACTACCATTATTGGTTCGGATGGTAAGAGACCATTAGGCACCAAAGCAGATGCGGCAGTTGCTGCTGATGTATTGGGCGGCAATGAGTATTTTGCCAAAAATCTTACAATTAATGGCGAGGATTATTATGCATACTATATTCCATATATTCAGGATGGAAAGCCGGTAGGTATGGTTTTTGCAGGTACTCCCTCTAAAGGTGTTACAAGAGCTGTGAGACAGAGTACAATGCTTATTTGCCTGGTAGCTATTATTGGTATGTTAATTAGTGCTGCTTTCTCATTCTGGATTTCTACTAAACTGGCTGGAGCGATTTCAAAGACTGAGAAGGTTCTTACATCTCTGTCAGAGGGTGATCTGACCATAGAGGTTGACCCTTCTGTAGCAACAAGAAAAGACGAGCTGGGAACTATGGGCAGATCCGTTGAGACTCTGGTTGAGGAGCTCAGAAGTATAGTTGGCAAGATACAGGAGGCATCTCGAAGCGTATTGAGTTCGGGAGATGAGCTTGAAAGCATGGCAAATATGTCAAGCCAGACTGCAGATGATATTGCATCCGCAGTGGATGATATTAGTAAGGGAGCTGTTACCCAGGCAGAGGATGTGGAGACTGCAACCAGCAAGGTAGCTGAAATGGGTCAGATAATCGAAAGTATTGTTGCCAATATTGGAAACCTTAATGAAACCAGTCTTACAATGCTGTCAGAAAGTAATGAGTCAGCACAGATTATGCAGGAGCTTGCAACAGCTACCAACAATACTGTTCAGGGAATTCAAAAGGTTTCTGTTAATGTTGAAGCTACAGATGTATCTGTTCAGGCTATTACAGAGGCTGTTAATCTGATTACTGGTATTGCCAGTCAGACTAATCTGCTCTCTCTTAATGCATCAATTGAAGCGGCAAGAGCAGGTGAGGCAGGAAAGGGCTTTGCTGTTGTAGCCTCTGAGATTCAGCATCTGTCAGATGAATCTTCAAGCTCTGCCAAGAGAATAGCAGATATCGTTAAGCAGCTGTCCATGGATTCCAGAAATTCCATGGAAGTTATGGAGGAGGTTAAGGCTCAGCTGAAGGAGACCCAGAGCAAGCTGGATGAAACCATGAGCAAATTCCAGGTGGTTAATACTGGAATTGAGTCTTCCAGAACAGGAACCAATGAGATTAATACCCAGGCTCAGGACTGTGATGAGGCAAGAGGCAGGATGGTTGATATCGTTCAGAATCTGTCAGCTATTTCTGAAGAAAATGCTACATCAACAGAAGAGACCACTGCTTCAATGCAGGAGTTAAATGCAACAATTAATCTGTTGGCAGAGAGTGCAAGACAGTTAAAGGAACTTGCGGTAGAGCTTGATAATAATACCAAGTTCTTCCAGCTATAATGGTTAATAAAGTTATTATTGTTATTTCAGTTTTTTCTGATAAGAGAGAGGGATGTTATATAAAAAAAGAAGCAATCCGTTTACCGGGTTGCTTCTTTTTATGGGTGGTGCGTCGCTAATTATTTTACTTCAGTAATATAAATCTGGGTGGCATCATATTCATTCATGTCATAATCCAGATACAAGCCTCTGCCCATTAGTGCAGCGCCACTAAAAGTCTGTCCTGTGAGGACGTTGCCATCTTCTATGAGATACTGCTTTTGGGGATCCAGACCCTTGAAGGGGATATATATTCTGCCTTCACTAAAATGCTTGTGTGTCTTAACCAGATTCAGCAGAGCCTTTGATTTGTCATCTGCTACAAATAACCAGGCACAATATTCTGTATTACTGATGGGATTTGTCAGACGATAATATTTTCCGTTATGAATTACATCCCAATATTTTTTGAAGGTTTCGATCTGGAGTGTTACCTCTTTTTTCTCATCTTCATTTAGCAATCCCAGATCCAGCTCATAGCCAAAGCTTCCTGACATGGCCACTACACCACGGGTGTTGATGGAGGTCAATCTGCCAGTCTGATGGTTGGGAACTGCAGATACATGGCTGCCAACCACACTGGTAGGATAACCAAAGCTGGTTCCATACTGGATACGGAGTCTCTCGATGGCATCAGTATTATCAGAGCACCAGATCTGGGGGGTGTAATACATCATTCCCATATCAAAACGTCCGCCACCACCACAGCAGCCCTCGATATACATATCAGGATAACGGGTATTCAGTCGCTCGGCCAGGTCATAGGTTCCCAGAACAAAATTGTGAAGAATTACACCTCTGTTCTGAACACTGGCAGTAGCAGAGAAAACATCTGCGATACTGCGGTTGAAGTCCCATTTTACATATTCGATATTGGCAGTATCCAATATTTTGGTCATCATACTAAATACTTCATCAACCACTTCTTTTCTTGAAAAATCAAGAACCAGCTGACTGCGTCCGGTAATAGGATTTCTGTCAGGAGTCTTAAAAGCCCAGTCGGGATGATTTCTAAACAGCTGACTGTTTTCGTTTATCATTTCGGGCTCAAACCATAGACCAAATTTCATGCCGGCATCATTGACTTTTTTAGCCAGCTCTCCCATGGTGCACCCTAGCTTTTCTTCATTTACAAACCAGTCTCCCAGAGCCTTGTCGTCCAGGTCGCGGTTTCCAAACCAGCCATCGTCCAGAACGAACATCTCTACACCCAGTTCACTTGCTGTGCGGGCAATTTTCTCTATTTTTTCTCCATCGAAATCAAAATAGGTTGCTTCCCAGTTGTTAATTAGTACTGGGCGTCTGGTAAGCTTGAATTTGCCCCTGCAGATATTGTGCCTGATAAAGCTGTGGAAGTTGTGGCTTAAGCGTGTAAGTCCTGCAGCTGAATAGGACATTACAGTCTCAGGCGCATCAAACACCTCTCCAGGATTGAGAGGCAGAATAAACATATCTGAATTGATACCCATAGTCATGCGGGTTACCTGAAAGGCGTCCTTTTGAACCTGGGCAGCAAAATTGCCGCTGTACACAAATCCCATGCCATAGGCTTCTCCAAAGTCCTCATTGGCATTCTGGTCGCATACTATTACGAAGGGATTTTCGTGATGGCTGGAGTGGCCTCTGCCACTGGATACTGTGTGACAGGAACGACCAATGGCAATACGGTCAGGGATTCTTTCTTCCCCGTGCTTGCCATGGAACATAATTAAATCATGCTCTCCACCCATAATATCCAGACAGGCAGAATATATTTTGTGAATATTTAAGGCTTCTGATCCTAAGTTTTTAACTCTGACAGCTCTTGTAATAATATCCTTTTCTTCAAAGATGCTATATAACAAATCCACTTCTATATTAAGAACGGTATCTGACAGTGTAATGGTAAGTGTTTCACAGGGGTCGTTATCCCCGTCCTGATATGAAGCCGGCAGATTGGGAATAGAATACTTACCCTTTGATATGCTGTGAGACTTGTATCTCAGGTCAGCACAGAAAACGCCATCACTATTTTGAACCTCAAGGCAGGTAATTCGGTAATCGCCCCCGCCCTGGAAGGAAAATTCCTGAGGCAGAGTATCCAGGGAATAGGTTCTGTCAGCTCCTGCATCATAGGGATTGCCAGAATTTCCTCTGTCAACATAGGCAATGGAATAGCTCATATCATCTGAGTCGGCAATTCTGCTTCCATAATAGGTGTGGAGAACATGCCCCATAGGAGATATCAGCATCTGATAGGAAGAATTCTTTGAACTAAGAGTAATCAGATTTTTATTATTAACAATAGCCATAGTGGCTCCTTTCCGCTTTTTATTTCTTTGAAAAATTTAGCCATAGGGTGATGTTAACAAAAAAGGAATATAGATACAATTTGTTTTTGTTTGGAAAGTGCGCATTTTTAATCACTTTTGCAGATGGGAAGATTTACCTTCGGTACAGACAAGGAAAAAGGGATGGTAATTACCATCCCTTATATGCTGATATCTTATAGTTAAGTAATTTGCCCTGATAGTTTTCAGGATGACTTTTCCACTGATAGGGGGAGATGTCAAGAATCTTCTTGAAGTTCCTGTTCATGGTGGAGGTGGTGGCAAAGCCTGACTTGATGGCTACTATTTCCATGGAATCGTCATGCTTTTTCATATACTCGCAGGCCATCTGAACCCTAACCAGATTGATGTATTCCATGGGTTTCATGTTCATACATTTCTCAAAAACCCTTCTGAAGTGGGTTTCACTCATATTACAGGCTCTTGATAAATCTGATATCTGAAGAGGTTCATAATAATGGTCGGTAACCATGTCTATAGCCTGGGCGACCACTGTAATATCTACAGAAGAATTCTCCAGGGGAGCGCTTTCATCACGGTTTACTCTGGCAATATCCACTAAGAGTGTTAAGAGAGCACCCTGCACTGCTTCTATATATAATTCCTTTTGATCCCTCATTTCATTTAATATGTACAGAATCTCTTTTTCCAGAGCAGGTTCGCTTTGGGCATTGGTACAGATGGCCCCATGATTAATTCTCTTGACAAGATCCTTGAGAAATACAGGGTTTTTAGAATATCTTTCTTTTAAGAAGCTTTCTACGTCTACAAATAAATATTCAAAACGACTTAGGGTGTCAGGATCGGACTTGGTATTATGAGGAAAATTGGCAGGAATCAGGGTTATTGTGCCTGCTCCATAGCGTTCAATCCTTCCATCCAGTTCCATTACGCCTTCTCCACCGTAACAGTATCCAATCTCCATCAGGTTGTGAAAATGCTGATATCCAATCCCCAGACCATAGTTTTGAATCCATTTTTGGCCAAGCAGGGCCAGAAGCGGCTGGTTTTGCGGTATTTCATAATATCGAAACTGCAGAGCTTCCTTACTTTTTTTTGCCATAATATACCCCTAATATAAAAATCAAGCCGGTTAGACTTTTTGACTAAAAAATATGAAATTATTATACCAATTATTGTAAAAATAGCCAACTATAGTCGAAAATGCGCGTTTTATATTTTTTTATATTAACTACAGGTTGATATTAAATGATAAATTTGTACCATGCCAAGGGCGAAAAACACAAAAAAATAGTGCAACTTGTACACAATACAGAATTTGCACAGCTTTAACTCTTTTAAATGTTAAAGAAATGTTAATGAAGTGTGAACAATGTGTTAATTAGCAAGCGCATGAAATTGCGTATTTTTTGCTCGAAAATAACGCGAAGAAACAAAATGTTTCAAATAACTAAAATTTCCAAGGAGAGGACAACATGAAAAAGAAAATTTTAAGCGCAGTTCTTAGCGCAGCAATGGTTGCTTCTATGTTAGTTGGTTGTGGCGCTCAGCCAGCAGCTACTCAGGAAGCAGCAGCAGACACAAAAGCAGAAGCAAGCACAGATGCAGCAGCACCTGCAGCAAGCAGCGAAGGCGGAAACAAGCTTACAGTATTTGCTTGGGATCCTAACTTCAATATTCCTGCACTTGAAGCAGCAGCAGCTGACTACAAGGCAAATGGTCATGATGATTTTGAACTTGAAATTATTGTTCAGTCAGGTTCATCTGATGTAGAAAGCGCAGTAACACTTGCTGGTTCATCAGGCGATTATTCAAACCTTCCTGATATCGTTCTTTTCCAGGATCACTGGATTCAGAAATATCACAGAGATTATCCTGATGCTTTCGTAAGCCTTGAAGGCGCTGATGTTAACTGGTCTGATTTCGGAGCAGAGAAGATTTCATACTCTACTATCGACGGACAGCACTATGGTATGCCTGTAGATAACGGTACAGCAATCTTTGCTTACAGAACAGACATCCTTGCTGAATGTGGATACACAATGGCAGATGTAACAGGAATCACATGGGATCGCTTCACAGAGATCGGTGAAGAAGTATATGCTAAGACAGGCAAGCACCTCCTTTCAATGGATGGTGATGGAAACGACCTTATTTATCTGATGCTTCAGGCTGAAGGCGAGTCACAGTGGAAGGATGGAGTTCCTACACTTGTTGGTAACCCTAAGGTAGTTTCAATCTGCGAGAAGATCGTAGACATGGCTAAGAAGAACGTATTATACCTTGCAAATGACTGGTCAGACTACACAGATCAGACAATCATTGGCGATATGGTAGCTGGTGTTTGCAATGGTAACTGGATTATTCCTACAATGGAGCAGGTAGCTGACAACAGCGGTAAGTGGGAAATCACAACAATGCCTACTCTTGATGGACACGAAGGATATGCTTCAAACGGTGGTTCTTCACTTTACATTACAGCAAACTGCAAGAACACAGACCTTGCAAAGGACTTCCTTGCTAAGACATTTGGTTCATCTTCACAGACTTATGATGAGTCTCTGTTAAAGGGTGGTGTAATCGGATGCTACATTCCTGCAGGTCAGTCTGATGTATATCAGCAGGGTGTTGACTTCTTCAATGGTCAGGCAATCTACTCAACAATCGTTGAAATGGGTGGACATGTTCCTACAATTGAGCAGAGTGATTATCACTACACACTTCGTACATACATGGCAGCAGCAATCATCAATGCTAGAGATGGCGCTGACCTTATGACAGAGCTTCAGGCAGCTGAAGATCAGACAAAGTTTGAAATCGGTGGCTGATTTTAATAGATATTAGTTCGGACTTACGTGGGGAACCTCGAAGGGTTCCCCACTTTTTTCAAAAAACATTGGGTATTCATTAGAAATATTGAGGTACTGGAATGAATAATAAGAAAGTTAGCGTGCTTGCAAAACAGCACAGAGCAGGATGGATATATCTTATGCCTGCAACCCTGCTTTTAGCAGTCATGAGCTTCTGGCCCATGGTAAATGCTTTTCTCATGTCTCTGAAGACAGGTTCCTCTGCCAACATGCAGTGGAACAACCCCATCATAAACAATTACTTAAGAATGCAACAGGATAAATTATTTATCCGTTCAATTGGAAATACATTTTTGTATCTGATAATTCAGGTACCTATCATGCTGGTTGTAGCTATGCTTTTAGCACAGCTGCTTAACAACAAGGATTTAAGATTTAAGGGATTATTCAGAACCTGCGTGTTCCTTCCCTGTGCAACATCTCTGGTTTCCTACTCACTGATTTTTAAATCAATGTTTGCAACCAACGGTCTGATCAATGCACTGCTTGTTAACATTGGAATTTTGAAGGAGCCAATGAATTTCCTGGGAGTTCCTTCAACAGCCAAGGTTGTAATTATCCTGGCTCTTCTCTGGAGATGGACAGGATACAACATGGTATTCTTCCTGGCCGGACTTCAGGGAATTGACTATGGTGTATATGAAGCGGCCAAGATCGACGGAGCTTCAAGCTGGCAGATTTTCTGGGATATCACAGTTCCACTGCTTATGCCTACTATCGTAATGACTGGTATCATGTCAATCAATGGTACATTACAGCTCTTCGATGAATCAGTAAACCTGACAAATGGTGGTCCTGCAAACTCAACAATTACCATGTCACATTATATTTATAATGCGTCATTTGGTACCGGAACTAAAAACTTTGGATATGCAGCTGCTATGTCCTTCGTAATCTTTATTATGGTTGCTGTATTATCAGCAATTAGTATGAAAGCAGGTGATAAGCGTGACTGAGAAGAAAAATGTATCTGCAATTCAAAGAAGGCTGATTCCTTCATATATCTTTTTAGTAATCGTATCCTTTATATCTGTTTTTCCATTTTTTTGGATGATTACTGCTTCAACTAATAATACAGTAGATATCGCCAGAGGTAAGATCTGGTTTGGTAATGAACTGGCTGTTAACTTTGCTAATCTGACAGCTCAGCAGGATCTCTGGGGTTCACTTAGAAACTCCTTTGTATATGCAACAGGACAGACAATTGTAGCATTGTTAATCTGTTCTCTGGCTGGATATGGATTTGAACTCTATCATGATGGTGCCAAGGATAAGCTGTTTTCAGTGCTTCTTCTGGCTATGATGGTTCCTCAGGTTGCAACCATGATTCCATTATTTACCATGATTAGTAAGATGGGACTTTTGAATACCTTATGGGGCTTTATGCTTCCTGTAATCTCAACACCATTCCTTATTATGATGTTCAGACAGAATTCAAGAAGCTTCCCTGTAGATATTATGGAAGCAGCCAGAATTGACGGACTGCCTGAGTTCCAGATTTTTTACAAGATTTACATGCCTGTTATGAAGGCAACCTATGCAGCAGCAGCTGTTATTACTTTTATGAACGCATGGAACGCATATATGTGGCCAAAGGTAGTATTGATTGATCCTAAGGCGCAGACAATGCCTATGCTCATTGCCAATCTGGCTAATGGATATGCAGTTGACTACGGAATGCTTATGTTAGGCGTACTTTTCTGCTCTATACCTACTATGATTGTATTCTTCATCTTACAGAAACAGTTTGCAGAAGGTATTACCGGAGCAGTTAAGGGTTAATCCTATTATTCAAACAATAACAAACAAAAAATACAACTAATTATACAAAGATGTATGGGGGCCCAAAGGGCCCTCATATATATTTTTAAAACAGATGTACACAATGAGTTACCTTTGGGAGAGGGAATACAATAATATACTCCCGGGAGAGAAAAAATAATATTTGATCAAGGTAAAAAAGATGAAATTTAATCCACAAATTGTAACAGACCCTACAAAATTTGAAGAAAACAGACTGAAGGCTCATTCTAACCACAAGTATTACAGAAGTGAGCGCTGTGCTGATGAAGATAGAAAATGCTTTTCAGAAAGCCTCAATGGTATCTGGAAATTTGCTTATGCAAAAAATCCAGGGCTGGTGATTGAGGGATTTGAAAGCAATGATTTTGACTGCTATGGCTGGGATGATATTAAGGTTCCGGCTCATATCCAGATGGAAGGTTATGACAGACCTGCCTACGTAAATACCCAGTATCCCTGGGATGGAATTGAGGATGTTAAGCCAGGACAGATTCCTACAGAGTATAATCCTGTGGGAATGTATGTAAAATATTTTACAGTTCCTGCCATCATGAAAAGCTGCGCGGAAGAGAATAATGACCGCAGAAAGCCGGTAATTCTTTCCTTTAAGGGAGTGGAAAGTGCATTTGCTGTTTGGGTTAATGGCAAATATGTAGGCTACTCAGAGGATACCTTTACTCTTGCTGAATTTGATATTACTGATTTCGTCAATGATGGAATAAACAAGCTGGCACTCAGAGTATACAAGTGGTGTGCAGCCAGCTTTATTGAAGACCAGGATTTTTACAGATTCTCAGGAATCTTTAGAGATGTGGATTTAGTAACCTATCCTGAACTTCATGTTGAAGATCTGAAGGTTAAGACACTTTTAGATAAGCAGTATGAAAATGCAGAACTTGTGGCAGATATAGTAGTCAAAGGGGCTGCTGATTTGTCGGGAAGTATTCAGTGCCGTCTTGAAGATAAAAATACCGGGGCAGGAGTATTTAAGGAAAAGAAGGCTCTTGGTGAAAAGATTGAGATTAGACATAAGGTTGAAAAGCCTGTTTTGTGGAGTGCAGAGAATCCATATCTGTACGAGTTGACCATTATATTGGAAGACAAGCAGGGAAATGTCATTGAAGTTGTCAGACAGCAGGTAGGTTTCAGACAGTTTGAAATGATAGATGATATTATGTGCATTAATGGCAAGAGAATTGTCTTTAAGGGTGCTAATCGTCATGAGTTTAGTTCAAGAAGTGGACGCGTGGTTCCAAAAGAGGATCTGATACGTGACCTGGTTACCATGAAGCAGAATAATATTAATGCTATCAGGACCAGTCATTATCCCAATGTGGAATATTTCTATGATTTGTGCGATGAGTATGGATTTTATGTAATAGCCGAGGCTAATCTGGAGTCTCATGGTTCATGGGGATATGATACTGTTGAGGATGATAAGATGCCTGAGACCTGGCAGGGAATTGCACCTCCAAGAAAAATCAGTGATGTGGTTCCTGGTGACAGACCTGAATGGGGTCCGCTGCTTATTGACAGAGCAAATACACAGGTTGAACGTCTTAAAAACCACCCCTCTATCCTAATCTGGTCCTGCGGAAATGAGTCCTTTGGTGGCAAAAACATCTTTGAAATGAGTCAGTATATGAGAAAGCTGGATGATACCAGACTGATTCATTACGAAGGCATAATGCATGACAGACGCTACAATGATACCAGTGATATGGAGTCACAGATGTACACTCCTGTTGAGGGAATCAAAAAGTGGCTGGCTGAAAATAAGAAGAAGCCCTTTATCTGTTGTGAGTATACTCATGCCATGGGCAATTCCTGTGGAGCTATGAAAAAGTATACAGACCTCTCCGATACTGAGGTTAGATATCAGGGTGGATTTATCTGGGATTATATTGACCAGTCTCTGTATAAAAAGAACCGCTATGGTGAAGAGTTCTTAGCTTATGGCGGTGACTTTGACGAGCATCCCACCGATTATGAATTCTGTGGAAACGGAATTGCCCATGGTGGAGATGACAGAGCCATCAGTCCCAAGATGCCCTCAGTAAAATATAATTATCAGAATATTCAGATTAAGGTAAATGAGAAGAGTGTTGAGGTAATCAACCGCAGCCTGTTTACCAATACAGATAAATATGACATGCATGTAATCTGGGCCAGAGATGGAAAGCTGATTTCGGATCATGTGTTGAAATTATCGGTTGCTCCTGGAGACAGGGCCGAGGTGGTAGTAGTGAGCGAAGACATGTCAGAGCCCGGCGTATATACACAGACCATCTCCTTCACAACCAGAGAGGACACTATCTGGGCCAAGGCTGGTCACGAGGTGGCCTTTGGACAGAGAAAAATCTATGTTAAGAAAAATAAGGAAGAGTACACACCTACCCAGATGAAGGCCTTCAGAGTAATCAAAGGCGATTACAATGTGGGTGTTAAGGGTGAAGGCTTCAGTGTACTGTTTTCAGCCCTGAATGGTGGTTTAGCAAGCTATGTATATGGAGGCCAGGAATATATAGGAATTATTCCAAAGCCCAATTTCTGGAGAGCACCTACAGACAATGACAGAGCAAACCTGATGCCATTACGTTACGGCAAGTGGAAGGCAGCCAGCATGTATGCTACCAATAAGGTCGGATTCAAAGCTGACATTAGTCTAAGCTGTGATGAACAGGCTGGTGAGCTTAAATCGGTAACAGTGACCTACGGATATCATTTTGCGCTGGAGGGTGACCCCAGATGTCAGGTTAGTTACACAGTGACTCCAGATGGAAGAATCAGTGTTAGTCAGACCATGGCAGCCCTTAAGGAGCTGGGACCTGCACCTGAGTTTGGAATGATGTTTGTGCTGAATGCTGATCTGGAAAATGTCAGATGGCAGGGCCTGGGCCCCATGGAGACCTACTGGGATCGTACAGAAGGAGCCAAGTATGGCGATTACTCCAACAAGGTTTCAGACAATATGGTTCCCTATCTGAGACCACAGGAATGTGGCAATAAGATGGGCGTGTACAAGGCCTGGGTTACAGACAAGAGAGGCAGAGGACTGGAATTTAGCGGTGAGGATATTAATTTCTCAGCCCTTCCCTACACTCCTCACGAAATTGAAAATGCATATCATGCATATGAGCTGCCACCTGTTCATCACACTGTTGTCAGACTGCAGATGGCTCAGATGGGTGTTGCAGGAGATGATACCTGGGGTGCCCTGACACATCCTGAATTTTTACTTCCTACAGACAAAGACATGAAGCTGGAGTTTTCCTTTAAAGGTATAATGTGATTATGAATGATGTTATTAAGTTAGATAATTTCTTATTTGGTGGTGATTATAATCCGGACCAGTGGCTTAAAAGTCCTGAAATCCTTAAAAAGGATATCGAGATGTTTGTGGAGGCCAGGGTAAATGTGGTTTCCCTTGGAATATTTGCCTGGTCAGCCTATGAGCCGGTGGAAGGGGAATTTCACTTTGAATGGCTAAAAGAAATAATCGATAATCTGTATAATAATGGAATTTATACAGTCCTGGCTACTCCCAGCGGAGCCAGACCAAAATGGCTGGCTGACAAGTATCCGGAGGTCCTTAGGGTAAATAAGGACAGAAGACGTATCGGTTTTGGAATGAGACACAATCACTGTCATACATCCTCTGTATACAGAGAGAAGGTTTACATAATCAACCGAAAGCTGGCGGAGACCCTGGGGGATCATCCTGGAGTAATTCTGTGGCATATCTCCAATGAATATGGTGGTGAGTGCTATTGTGACAGCTGCCAGAAGGCATTTCAGAACTGGCTTAAGGACAGATATCAGACCATTGACAGACTTAATGATGAATGGGTAACTGCATTCTGGAGTCATACCTATAATTCCTTTGAACAGATTGAGGCTCCCGGCACCATGGAACTGGGTGAATGGGCCATGAATCCTCTTCTTTTGAACTGGAGAAGATTTGTAACTTTTATCACAAAGGATTTTATGAAAAATGAGATTAAGGCCCTTAGAGATGCTGGCAACCAGAAGCCTGCTACTACTAACTTTATGTACGATTATGATGGCCTTAATTATAAGAAATTTAGCGATATAGTTGATATTGTGTCCTGGGACAACTACTCCAGATGGCACAAATTTGAAGATATTGAGGTGGCCTACGATACAGCCTTTCAGCATGATCTGATGCGTGGTATCAAGCACAAGCCCTTTATGCTGATGGAAAGCTGCCCCACTGCCGTGAACTGGCAGAGTATCAGCAAATTAAGATGGCCTAGGTTGGCTGAGACTGCCGGATTGCAGGCTGTGGCCCACGGTTCTGATACAGTAATGTATTTTCAGATGCGTCAGGCCCGGGCCGGTATGGAAAAACTCCACGGCGCACTTATTTCCAGTTATGGCGAAAAGGACGACAGAATATACGAGGAGTGCGTAAGCCTTGGCAAGAGACTGGAGGGACTGGGCAGGTGTAATTCGGGCCAGGTACCGGTTCAGACAGCCTTCGTATATGACCGTGAAAATATCTGGGCACTGGAGGATTCCTTCGGACCCAGAAACAAGGATATGGGAATCAAGTCTCTGACCAACAAGATGTACAAGGGACTGAGACGAGCAAACCTTAATGTTGAGATAGTTGATATGGAGGATGAGCTTACAGGCTACAAACTGGTGGTGGCTCCCCTGGCATATCTTCACAGGGCTGGTTTTGCTGACAAGGTAAGAAAATTTGTGACAGCAGGTGGCGTATTTGTGACCAGCTACTGGTTTGGAATAGTTGATGAGGATGACAAGATGCATCTTGGCGCAGTGCCTCATGAGCTGACAGATGTGATGGGTCTTAGAGAGACAGAGGTGGATGGCCTCTTTGATGGTATGAAATACAAAATACTCAAAGCCCAGGGAGCAACAGACAAGCTTAAGGAAGAGTACAGCTTTGACATGCTCTGCAATCTGGTGGAACCCACTACGGCTAAGACACTCATGACCTATGGAAGTGACTTTTATGCAGGCACTCCCGCAGTATTGGTTAACGAATTTGGTGAGGGAAAAGCATATTATCTGGGTGCCCATGCTGAGGATGCCTTTTATGAGGACCTGTTTGACTATATAGTAGAGGAGGCAGGCCTGGATAGAATTATTGAGGAAAAGCTTCCCTATGGTGTTGAACTTAGCAGCCGATATCTGGGGGATCAGGAAAAAGTCTTCCTGCAAAATTTCACCAGAAATGAAATTGCTATTGATACTAAGGTATATAATGGAACCTTAAAAGCCTATGAGACTGTAGTTTGTGACAAATGCTGAGGGTGAGAAGGCAAGGAATGGAAACTTTTGGATATACCAGAGAGTATCTTACAAAAAATAATGAGCCATGGTTCCCTGTCATGGGTGAAATACATTATTCAAGATTAGGACAGCTGTCTGCAAAAGAGGAGCTGTTAAAGATGAAAGCTGGAGGCGTGAATATCGCCTCCACTTATTGTTTTTGGAATCATCATGAGGAAATCAGGGGAGAGTTTGATTTTTCAGGAGACAGGTCAAGAAGTCTTAAGGACTTTTTACAGGCCTGCAAAGAGGCAGGAATATACTGTTTCCTAAGAATTGGTCCCTGGGCCCATGGTGAGGCCAGATATGGAGGGTTTCCTGACTGGCTGATTGAACTTGAGAGGTCAGGTCAGGTCAGACTTAGAAGCAATGATGAACATTACCTGCAGCTTGTCAGACGCTTCTGGGAGCAGCTCTATGTTGAGGCACAGGGATATTTTTATAAGGATGGGGGCCCTGTAATCGGGGTTCAGATTGAAAATGAATATGGACATGTGGGGGGACTGACCGGAGAAGAGGGAAATCTCCACATGAAGACCTTGCAGAAAATGGCAGTTGAAATCGGCTTTGAGGTCCCCTACTACACAGCCACCGGATGGGGTGGTGCCATGATAGGGGACTGTCTTCCGGTAATGGGTGGATACTGTGAAGCACCCTGGGACAGAAGTGTTAGGGCTCTGGACCCAAACCCCAACTACCTGTTTTCCAAGATTAGAAATGATGCCATGATTGCCAGTGATCATCACCTGGGAAGTGGCGTAACTTTTGACGAAAATCAATACCCTTACCTAATGGCAGAGTTGGGCGGAGGGCTACAGGTTACGGGCCACAGACGGCCTGTGGCCACCGGAAGGGACATAGGAGCTATGTCTTTAGTCAAGCTGGGAAGCGGTGCCAACCTGTTGGGCTATTATATGTATCACGGAGGGACTAATCCTGCAGGTAAACTGTCTACACTGGAGGAAAGTACTCTGGTGGGGGATTACAATGATCTGCCAAAGATAAACTATGACTTTAATGCCCCTATCAGGCAGTATGGTTCTATTTCTGATACCTACAAGGAAATAAAACTGTTGGCCATGTTTTTAAATAGCTTTGGAGATTATATTGCTCCTATGGAGGCTGTAATAGGCGGCAGCGGCGAAGCAGCTTCTCTGGGATTTTTTGTTTCTGAAAAAAGTGATATAGCCCCAGCAGATACATATAACGATCCATCTGATGTGAGACACCTCAGATGGGCTGTCAGATATAGTATTGACGGCAGGTGTGGTGCGGACCAGGGAACTAAAGCCGGATTTGTATTTTTTAATAACTATCAAAGACAGCTGGCCATGGATTCCCATAAGGGAGTGGAATTTGTCCTGGATGGAGTGAAAACGGGTCTGGTTGATATAGAAAATGGAGAATATGGATTCTATCCTTTTAATATGTCCTGCGGGGATAAATTGCTGAAATATGCAACTGCCACACCATTATGTAAACTAAATACAAAAGCTGGCACGAAATACGTATTTTATGGAAAAGAAAATGCTCAGTTCATATGGGAAGATGAGCCGGCCGATATAGTTATGTTAACAAGAGAACAGGCCCTTGATGCTTATGTTGTTAAGGAGGATAAAGGGTATGAGAATCTTGTTATTAGTGATGAATATGTATTCAGTGACGGCCTGAAGCCTTTACAAAGAAAAATTTTAAATATTTCTTTTGTGGGAGACAGCTTGGAAATATATGATAAAAATGGTAATCTGCTAAATGACTATTTTTATACTGGTCAGGATGTAAAGCTTTTACTTTCAGAAGGAATGGATCCTAAGGAGCTGGAGTTCAGACTGTCGCCGCTAAAATCCAGGGAGCAGGTATTCATAGAGCAGTGGCCCAAGGATACAGGCACCAGAATAGTCAGGACCTGGATTACATACGAATAATATAAAAAACACACCATATGTGAGAACATTATTATAGGAAACTAACGTCCCTCATTGCTGAAAAAGTCAGGATGAGGGATTCTTTTTTTGAAAAAAGTGAAAAAAAATTTATTTTACTGTTGACATGCTCTGACTGCCGTAGTAGTATATGCCCTGTCAGACGTACTACGACAGACAAAGTACGACAGACGAAGTACGATAAGTGCAGTGAATTTTGAAAGGAGAAAAAATGACAGAAATAAGCAGTGATGTCATCAGAGGATATAATGACACAATTATTTTGTTCCTTTTGAAGGATGAGCCAAGTTATGGATATGAAATTCAGAAACAGATTCGTTCTCTTTCAAAGGAAAAGTACATAATCAAGGAGACAACGCTTTATTCAGCTTTTACCAGACTTGAAAAAAGTGGTTATGTAACAAGCTATGTGGATGACAGCAGTGGTAAGAAGAGAACCTATTATAAGATTACAGATGAAGGGAAGGCTTACTATGATTCCAAATGTGAAGAGTGGCAGCTGACCAAGGAAGTAGTTGAGAATTTTATCTATAGTAAAGAACAGACTGGTGAGAGTTTGTAAACGTAAGGACTAGGAGAGGAAAATAATGGAAACAATAAAGAAATATATGGAAAGTTTGTTTATTAATATGCCAAACACCCCTGAAGTGTGCAAGGCAAAGGAACACCTGATGGAAATGGCTGAAGACAAATATCAGAGCCTGAAGGAAGAGGGAATAAGTGATAACGAGGCTGTTGCCAGAGTTATTTCAGAATTTGGAAATCTGGATGAACTGAAGGAAGAGCTGGGAATCGCTGAGGAAGTAATCAAGAATGAAACTGTGGCATCAAAGAGAGAAATCATTCCCTTAAGTGATGTTAAGGAAATAATCAGTGATTTTTCAATGGCAGCCCTTATCAGAAGCCTCGGAATACTGATGTTCATCTGTTGTGTTACACCAACCATGATAGTGAACAGCAGACTGGGTGGAACACTTATGTTTGTAATGATTGGATTGGGAATAGTGGCGATGGTGGTTCAGGCAAGCTTTACTTCCCGCTGGAAGCATCTCTCACTGGGCAAATGTGCAATCGATATGGATACCGCTGAATATGTTAAGGAAGAAAGACGTCGTAAGGCAGTGAAGAATACAGCCTGCAAATGTATGGGAATTTTTCTTCTGGTAACCTGCTTTGTTCCATCTATGTATTTCAGATCCAGAGTGGGTGGTGTCAGCATTTTTTTCATGGTAGGTCTTGGTGTGTTTTTATTGGTATACGCTGCAGGAGCCAGCAATATCTATACCAGAATCCTTGGTATCAACCCACAGAATACAATGGGGGGAACCTACTCCAAGGGTAGCGGAAGAGTTATATATGATAATCCAAATGTGGCAGCTGTCATGAGCGTATACTGGACACTGGCTGTATGCGTATATCTTAGCATAAGCTTTCTTACCTTCGCATGGCATATTACCTGGATAATCCTGGTGATTGCATCACTGGTACAGAAGGTAATTCAGGAAGTATATGGAAGAAGAGAATAGATTGAATATTAGTATATTATGAGGAAAAAATGATGAATAATAAATTGAAAAATACATTACTGATAGTTGCAGCAGCAGTGACTGTAGTATGCATCGTTGCAGGCTGCCTTATGAATACAGGATGCTTCTATGTAAATAGAGCCCTGGGCTGGGACCGTTTTGACAGATGGGGCGGTGAAGGCAGAGAAGAAAAGCTCCTGGATGAGATGATTAATGAAGATTTTGATTCCCTGGAGGCAAGAGTTAGCTTTGGAACCGTGATGATTGAAGCGGGTGATAAGAATTCAATCGTAGTAAATGCAACTAACAAAAAATATGTTCCTTCTATAGAAATAGTTGATGGAAAGCTTACTGTCATTCAGGCAATTCATGGTGCAAATATCCCCGGAGAATTCAATCCTTCATGTGACATTATTATTACAGTCAAGGAGGACAAACTTAAATTATTAGATGCTACACTTAGTCTTGGTGATCTGACAGTAACTGAACTTAAGGCAGACCAAATGTACTGCCATATGGATCTGGGAAATCTGACACTGGATAGCTGTAAAGCAGGTAGAATTGATGCAGATAATAACCTTGGAGACATTGAATTACTAAATACAGATTTTGAGGAAGCAGACTTACGTTGTGATTTAGGTGAAGTGAGTGTAGAGGCTCCCTTTGATATCCAAGACTGCCAGAAGGATATTACAGTAGATCTTGGAGAAATAATTGTAGGTGACAAGCCATGCGGTAACAGATATGTGACGGAAGCAGGCTCACGAAAGCTTACTATATCCAATGACTTGGGGGATGTAAACGTATATTAGAACAATTGACCAAAACAAATGGGAAAAATACTTTCATATTTGTAAAATGTGTGATAAAATATTACCAACTATCGGTATAAACAGATAGTATTGCTAGACATTTTGCAAAAATTATATTAAGATTCATCGGTGGGTATTTATACCCTATTTAAGAGATAATGTGAGAGGTAATATATTGTGAAGGTTTTCCTGGTTGATGATTCAAAAATTGATTTAGTTAAGCTCCAGCATTTTATTGAACAGTATGCATCAGAGCTGGGAATTGAGATGGAGACTTCTCTGTTTTCAACAGTGGATGAATTCCTTGAAGCTTATGCTGCTGAAGAAAAGAAGCCATATCTGATTTTTATGGACATTTTATATAGTGAGGGTAGTGATGGTATCGCTGCAGCTACCAAGATGAGAGAGTTGGGAGGTAAGTCATCAAGACTTATTTTCACAACTTCATCCCAGGAGTATATTCTGGATGCATTTGATGTGTACGCAGATGGTTACCTGACCAAGCCCTATAGATATGAGGATTTCAAACGTGCCTTAGCCAGACTTGAGAGCCGTTTTAGAAACGAGTCAAGAGTTATTACACTTAAGGCAGTTCGTCAGGATATTCCTCTTCATGTGGGCCAGATTATGTATGTTGAGACAGCTGATCATAAGGTTGATATTCATACAGAGGACGACTGCATTACTGCCAACATGGCAATGAAGGATATTGATGCCATGCTGGACGGAGAGAATGGATTTATTCATTGCGGACAGAGCTTTATAATTAACATGGTTCATGTAAAAGAGGTTACCAGAGAGAGCATTACCATGAATGATGGAATGCAGATAGTAATCCCTGTTCGTCTGCGTAAAGCAATATCTGATCAGGTTAAAGCCTTCAGAGCAAAACTTCCACAGTAACGAATTGAGAGCCGATGTATATAGACGAATTGCCTAATAATACAAAATTGAAAATATTAGTGCAGGTAGGCACAAAGAACCTGGAGTTTGAAGTTGATACCATAGATCAGAGTGTTAGTACAAAGGAACCGCATTATGTGTGTGCAACTGCTATTCAGATTGAAGGGAAGCCGGTATCCTTTAACTCGGAGATGGTTAAAATCCGGGGGATTCAGGCTATCTACCAGAATCAGATAGTGCAGTGGTCTACTAATGTATCCATCAAGCTGTTCAATGTAAATGGACAGTATATGTATTTTATCCCATGCAAGGCCAGTGTTAAGCCCCTTAACAGAAGAAGCGCCTTCAGGGTGCCCATGATGCAGTATGGACATATGATGCTTCAGAGAAAGGGCAGCAACTATAATGTCGAAGCCACCATAACAGACATGTCCATATTTGGAATAGGTCTGGTTGTGGCAGGCAGCACAGATGTTGAAGCGAATGATATGCTTATCGTAAAGTTTGAGGATGAGGTCATTAATAAAAGCTTTTCCATCAGGTGTGTAGCTGTAAGAACTGAAATGCTTGAAAATGGGAAAAAGAAGGTGGGATGCCGTATGGCAATAGAATCCCAGGCTATTTCTACTTATTTAAGTGAAAAGCAGAGACTGCTTCTTGAGCATGATAGAAAATATTATCACAGACATGTTAAGGAAAAATAATTTTAAATTTCTTTAAAAAAGTACTTGCTTTTTTAGTTGAGATACTGTATTATCTGTTCTTGTCGTGGCTGATTGGTCAAGCGGTTAAGACGCCGCCCTCTCACGGCGGAAACAGGGGTTCGATTCCCCTATCAGCTGCTAAAAAGGAATCATCGTGCGATGGTTCCTTTTTTTTATAATAACAGTTTGTTGATGTTGAAGGTATCATTAAGAGGAGATTAACAATGGCTGAAGAAAAGAGAAATATCCTTACCCGTGAGGGACTTGAAAAATATGAGAGCGAGCTGAATGACCTGAAGGTTGTAAAGCGTAAAGAAGTAGCACAGAAAATCAAGGAAGCTCGTGAGCAGGGCGACCTTTCAGAAAATGCTGAATATGATGCAGCTAAGGACGAGCAGAGAGATATTGAAGCTCGTATTGAAGAACTGGAAAAGATCTTAAAGAATGCTGAGGTTGTTGATGATGATGAAGTCGACAGCGAGAAGGTTTCTATCGGTTGTACTGTTAAGATCAAGGACATGGAGCTCAATGAGACCATGGAGTACAAGATTGTTGGTTCTACAGAGGCTAACTCACTGAAGGGCAAGATTTCAAATGAATCTCCAGTTGGACGTGCTCTTATTGGCAAGAAGAAGGGTGCTTCTGTTGAGGTTGAGACTCCTGCTGGTATCATCAAGTACAAGGTTGTTGAGATTCAGAAGAACAACTAATTCCTATTTGCGATAGTTTAATGAAAAAATAGAGGTGGAAGGATGTTATTTAATTCATACATTTTTATTCTTGTATTTCTGCCTCTTTCAATAATTGGATATTTTTTATTTAATAATTTTGAGGCATACAGATTGGGTAAACTATACCTGATAGGTATGTCTCTTTGGTTTTATGCATACTTTAATCTGAATTATCTGCCGCTGATCCTGCTAAGTGTAGGCGTGAATTATCTTTTATACATCTGGATGGAAAAAAGAAGGAAAATCGCACTGGGATTAGGGGTTCTGTTAAATATCGGACTTCTGTTTTATTTCAAATACTTTGATTTCTTCCTGGAAAATATAAATATTCTATTTGGCAGGGACTATAACCTTTTGCATCTCCTGCTGCCACTGGGTATCAGCTTTTTTACCTTCCAGCAGGTGGGATTCCTGATAGATGCCTACAGGGGGGAGGCCCTTGGATACAGCTTTGAGGATTATGCACTCTTTGTAACCTTTTTCCCCCAGCTGATTGCAGGCCCCATTGTAAGTCATGATGAAATGATTCCCCAGTTTCAAAATAAGGAGCTTAAGGCCTTTGATTATGATAATGCCTCCAGGGGAATATACAGATTCTCCCTGGGTCTTGCTAAAAAAGTACTGTTAGCGGATGTATTTGGCAGAGGAGTAGCCTATGGATTTGCTAATCTGGAGGGGCTGTCTGCCCTGGCAACCATAATAATGATGATGTCCTATATGCTGCAGCTGTATTTTGACTTTAGCGGTTACTGCGATATGGCCAGCGGGGCAGCTCTTATGATGAACATCCGTATTGCAGACAACTTCCTGTCGCCCCACAAGGCTGTAAGTATACCTGATTTCTGGAAGAGATGGCATATTACCCTGTCCAGATTCCTGACAAGATATGTATATATTCCTCTTGGGGGAAGCAGAAGGGGTACAGTCAGAACCTATCTTAACATTTTCCTGATTTTTGTATTAAGTGGTATGTGGCATGGGGCAGGCTGGACTTTTCTGGTTTGGGGTCTGCTGCATGGCCTGTGCATGTGTGTTTCAAGAGCTGTGTCCACCAGCATCGGAAAGCATTTTGATTTTGCTAAGAATTCAAAAATATTCAGAGGCTTAATGATAGCCTTTACAATAGCGCTGACCCTGTGCCTGCTGGCAGTATTCAGGGCAGAAAGCCTGAGTCAGGCCGGACTTATTTTTTCCAATGTGTTTGGCAATATAACCAGGGAGGGTACCTTTAGCCTGGCCAGCGTTCCTATGGCCATGCTTAAGGAGTATCAGATTCCTGAGTTCTTCTATATATTAAAGGTGCTGCATCTGAATGCAGATACTCAGATACCACTGGTTTCTGCCATAGGATTAATAGGGGCCGGAATGGGTATTGTTCTTCTGGCGCCCAATACGGTAGAGCTTACCGGCAGATTTAAACCTACATTCTTAAAAAGTCTGGTGGTTACTGTATTAATTATCTGGTGTCTGGTTAGCCTGTCTCAGGTTAGTACATTTTTGTATTTTGACTTTTGAACGGAGGTTAAAAAATGGGTACATTTAACTGGTGCTTTGTGGGAACGGGAACCCTGGCCAATTTTGTGGCTGAACAGATTCTGGCAACAGGCAGACACAAAATTGTCAGCTGCTATACAAGAAGCTTTGAAAAAGGAAAAGAATTTGGTGATAGGTATGGGTGCCAGGCCTATGAAACCTTAAAAGAGGCTGTATGCGCCAAAGATGTGGATGGGGTATATGTGGTGACCCCTCACAATGTTCATTATCGCAATGTGAAGGAAATCCTGGAATTAGGCAAGCCTGTACTGTGTGAAAAGGCCTTTACAGTAGAAGCAGGGGATACAGATGAATTAATCCGACTGGCTAAGGAAAAGGATCTGTATCTGTGTGAAGCCATGTGGACCTGGTTTGGTCCTGGCGCCCTTAAGGCCAGGGAGATAATTGACAGTGGCAGACTAGGTAGGATATTGTCTGCAGACTTTACCTTCAATTGTATGGCTGTGAACTATGCTCCCAGAGTCTCAGACCCAAAGAGGGCTGGCGGAGCAATTCTCGATATAGGAGTATATCCTCTCACCTATGCTTACAATCTGTTTGGGGCTCCCGAGGATTTTTGCTGTAAGGGAAGGATAGAAAACGGTATAGATTACGCTATTGAGATAGATGCCACATTCCCAGAAAATATTAGTGTGCGTATCCAAGCAGATATTAATGATCCGGATGGAGATGAAATGTGTGTCATCAGGGGAGAAAAGGGCACCCTGGAGGTTCCTGGTTTCCACTGCAATAATATTGTGCGGGTAGTTCTTACTGATGGGGTGGAGGAAATGTGCTGCGCTGATAAGCCTGAACTGGATTATATTCCTGAGTTTGATGCGGTGGCGGCAGAAATCAGTCAGGGACTTAAGGAAAGTAAATATGTACCTCTTAGGTCAACCTCTGACATAATGCATATTATGGACAAATGCAGGGCGCAGATGGGTCTTGTGTATGACAGCTTGGAGTAGAAAAGAGCATATATTCAGCCTTGTGACGGGTCGGGGGCTGTGATAGTATAGATATAGAAATAGTAGGAATATAAAAAGCAGAAGGTAGAACATAAAAAGTATAAGGTAGAGTAGGAAAAGCTGGAAACGTGGGTATTATTTAGGGAGGTAATATGAGATTTAAATTAACATTAAGTATGATCCTTTTTATGGCGGTCGCCACAGTGACTGCTATTTTTTCCATTAAAGCTACACAGGAAAAAAAGGCTGATAGTGAGATTAGCATTAGTGCACAGGAGAAGCTTGATCAGGTTGAGGCAAAGCTTGCCAGCAATGAGCAGGAGGTTGAACGCCTTAAGAAAAATGTAAGTGATAACTGTCTGGCAAAAGCAAGAGCTTTTTCAGATATGCTGGCGCTTAACCCTGAAAAAATGAATGATACTGAATGGCTGAATGACATAAAAACCAGACTGGACTGCAATGAGCTCCATGTAATTGATGAAAATGGTATCATTACCCATTCAACAGTTCCTGAATATATTGGCTTTGACATGAACAGTGGTGAACAGTCTGCAGCTTTCATGGTAATTGCCGAAGACCCTTCTATTGAGATTGCCCAGGAGCCACAGGTTAATGCTGCGGCAGGCATTGTAATTCAGTATGTAGGTGTCACCAGAAAGGATGCCAAGGGCCTGGTTCAGGTTGGTGTTCAGCCAGATGTACTGGCAGAAGCACTGGAAGGAACAGAGGTCGACAATGTACTTACAGGTTTTGATTTTGAAAATGGAGGCTTTGTATTTGCCATAGAAGCTGAAGATGGCGAGATTCATTACTTTGGACCTCATGAGGAGCTGGTTGGAAAAAATGCCAGCGAAATTGGAATCCCTGTTGATACCATACTGGATGGTAAGGTTAACATAAATGGGGAGGAGGCCTTTGTTACCACAAAGGTGATTGGAGAACATGTAATAGGTACATATATACCTGTAGCCAGCGTATATGCCCAGAGTGCCGAAAATGTTAAAAACTTAAGTATTGTAATTGCACTTGTAAATGTTGCGGTACTGATATGTATTAACCTATATGTATCCATGACAATAGTATCCGGAATTAAGAGAATCGGTGCTGGTGTAAATGAGATTTCAAAGGGCAACTTTGAAGTTTCTTTCAGTGAAAAAGGTAATAAGGAATTTAGAAGCTTAAGTGATGGCCTCAATCATATGACTGAGAGCATTCGCTCTTCTTCAGGCAAGATGCGTCAGGCATCTGAGTCCTTAGGTAATGTGGCAGAGGATGCACTTTCAAGCTTTGAAAGTATTCAGAAGGCTGTTGAAGAAATCGCCTACAATGCTACCAGACAGGCCGGAGACACACAGGATGTTTCCCATGTGGCTGAGGTAATAGGTGAGTCTATCAATTCGACTACAGACCGTACAGAGGAACTGGCTGACAGAGCAGACAAGATGATTACATCCACAGAGACTGCCAACCAGGCCATGAACGAACTCCATAATATCAGTACTGAGGTGGAAGAGGTACTTACCAATGTAATAGTATTTGCCACCCAGACAGGAGATTCAGCCAAGGAAATTGCCAGTGCCATTGCACTTATTGAAAATATAGCCAAGCAGACTAACCTGTTAAGCTTTAATGCATCTGTTGAAGCTGCAAGAGCAGGAGAGGCCGGATCAGGATTTGCAGTTCTTTCGAAAGAAATACAGACCCTTGCAGCCCAGTCGTCAGATGCCAGCAAGCAGATTAGCGATACAATTAAGAGATTAATTGGAGATGCTGATAAGCTGTCTGCTTCAATGCATACCATGGAAAGAACCATGGACCGACAGAGAAAACAGCTGGTGGCAGCAGAGGATAGAGTAAGTGAGGTTATCAGAGAGGCTGAAGAGTCCATGGAGGGAATCAGAAATATTGAAGCTCTCGTTAAGGAAATGGACGCAGCCAAGAATACTCTGACAACTTCAGTTTCATCACTGGCTGACATAGCTGCAAGCAATGCAGCCGGCAGCGAGGAGACTACTGCCATGCTTAATGAGACAGCAGGAGCCTTTATGGGTATGAGAACCTTCGCTGTAGAATTAAAGGATGCTGCCAGATAATTGAGAGTTTATATGAAAAAATTTGAAAAAATAGCATTTATCGGATTGGGCCTGATTGGAGGCTCCATTGCAAAAGCAATAAGAGAAGCAAGACCTGATGTCTGTCTTGTGGCATATGACAGGGACGCTGAAGCGTCAGGTAAGGCCTTGGCTGAGGGCGTATTAGATCAGGCCTGTGATTCAATGGAAGATGCGGTGAAGGGCTGTGACTGTGTATTCCTGTGTGCTCCGGTTGGAGACAACAGGGAGAATATGAAAGC